>JAFRFO010000078.1 GCA_017434295.1 Clostridia bacterium | reverse complement strand
TTATATGGTTTTATATCAATTCTTCCTTTTAATATTTCCTTAGAAATTTCTTTTATTGTTTTATAAATATAATCTTGTAAAACTTTAAATTCTTCTTTGCCAACACCAGAAGTAAACTTTTTATTAACTTCTCCAGAAGCTGTTAAACCAGCAGGTACAATTTTTGAGCTACCAGCTTTCAAGGTTTTGTCATGTAGCTTTATAACCTTTACATCTGCTAATATTAAGCCCTTCATTTTGAAATTTTTTCGAATTTCATCTTCTATTTCTTCCTCAGTTATCTTTTTATCCGACTTCACCATTTGCTCTAATAAGCTAAAATAAAGAATTCCAGCAGGCATTAAGTCTTCTTTTTTACATACTGCATCCAAATATGTTAATAGCTGAATTTGCAAGCCTGCATAAACCTCGTTTAAGTCAATATTTTTAGCAGATGATTTATAATCTATAATTCTTAAATACTTTCCATTTTCAGTTTTGGCTGTATCAATTCTATCAATTTTACCTGTAATTTCAACTCTTTTGCCATCTTCTAAAGTAAGTATTATTGGTTGATATTTTCCTTTTTTACCAAACTCAACTTCTGTGCCTTCTAGCTCAAATTCACTATATACCAAGCCTTCTACTATAAATTTTAAAGCTCTTGCTACTATCTTTTTTAATCTTCTAACTAATACTTTATACTTAGGTGTTGCTGTAAAAATAGCATTTTTGCTTAACTCTAGCTCTTCTTCTATGATTTTATCAACTAATTTTTGAATCAACTCTTCTTCCGCCAAAAGAGTTGGTAATTCAATATTTTCTTCTTTTACACGTTCGAAAAAAGTATCTATTGTTTCATGCATAAATGACCCAGTATTAAAGCTTTGAACTTTCAACTCCTCTTTTTCTTTTAAATTCAAACCATATTGTAAATAATATGAAAATGGACAACTTCTGTATTTTTCTAATCTTGAAACACTAGTGTTAAGCGTATTTCCATATAGTTTTTCAACATTTTCTTTTGATATATTTTGAGGAATATTTGTATAGTCCAGTCCTAATAAGTCATTTTGCAATTTTAAGTTCCAACTATTTTGTGATTTGTAATAATTGTAGACTTCATACCAAATCTTATCCATTTGTCTATTGTTTTGTAAGTTAAAAATATTTTCTAATAGTTCCTCATATGTAACCATATAATTAGCAATTGTATAATTTGTGTTGATTATATCACTTTTTTCCAACAATCCTGGAAAAATCTTTTTAATTTTAATAATTAACATAGATGGTCTTAAAGTCTTACCATTGCTATCTGAAGAAGCATAAGATAAATATAATTTTTCTTCTGCTGTAGTAAATGCTTTATAAATATTAAAATTTTCTTCATAAAGATTCTCTATTGTAGTATTTGCAAGCTCTAAACCATTTTCTTTAAGAAGTTCTCTATCATTATCATTTAAAAAACCTTCTTGCTTATTATTGCTTGGAAAAACACCATCATTTAAGCCAATTATAAAAATTGTCTTTACTTTATGACTTCTAGAACGATCTACATCTCCTACAACAACTTGATCTTGAGTTGCAGGTATTTTACTTAGCTCACTATTTTTCAAACCAATCTTTAGACAATTAGTAAACTTATCAATTGACATCTTTTCATCATCAAAAATATCAGAAATGTCATCTAATAAGCTAATTATAATTTCATAGCTTTTCTTGTATTCAGTTTGTAAATCTAGCATATTCCTGTCTTCTAGTTCTTGCATTTTTGTTAAAAGTTTTTCTTGAATTTTTTGTTCAATTAAAAAGTTATATAATTCAAGACATATATTTTTCGCAGTTTTATCTTTGTTAATTTTATCTTTTAAATTTAGTAAAGGCTCTACAATACTTTTTCTAATTTCATTAAATCTGTTAATTTCTGCTTCATTGTTTTGCTTATCATAAACAAAGTCATTTTTCCATTTGTTATATTTAATTCCCCATTTAGTACAATAGTTTTCAAACTTAAACAATTCATCATCTTCCAAATCTAAAAATCCTGATTTTATATATGAAATTACAGAATCATAAGAAAAGTTTTTGTTTAGCACTTCTAAAACAGTTAGCACATATTTTATAAAAATGTTTTGATTTAAATCACGCTTTTCATCTATAAATACTGGAACTTCATACTTAGAAAAAATTGCTCTAACCAAACTAGAATACTGCTGTAAATCCTTTGTAATTACAGATATTTCATTATATCTATAGTTTTCTTTTTTAATTAGGTTAATAATTTGTTTTGCAAGATTTTCTACCTCGGAATACTGATTTTTTGCTAAAAACAACTCTATGTTTTCCACATTTTTATTATAAATTGTGGGGTTTGTATTAAATAAATTTGCTTCAATATGTTTTAGCTCATTATTTTTGAATCTGATATTATAATCATTTGCTTCATAATTTTTTAACATACTATTAACATTTTGTTTTTCTGTTTCAAATCTAATATTGGTTTTTGACTCTTGTTGTTTTGAATTATTTTTAATCTCTTCAACATTTATAGGTTCATCTAATTTTAAATCATTCTCTTCTAACATCTGAAGCAATCTAGATAAAGTTTTCTTATTAGAATAAAAAATATCTGTTACTGGGTTGGCACTTGGTTTCAAAGTATCTATGCAAAGTGTAACAGTCACATGTTTTGCAAGCTTAATTAGTTTTGCTAAAACCGCGTATTCTTGCTTTGTAAAACCCATAAATTCATCTATGTAAATAATTGCATCTTTTGCAATATCTGTTTTTCCAATATTTTGTTCTAAATATGTAAGTAAATCTGTATCATCCATCCACTTACTAGAAATACTATTCTCAAAGTTTTCATAAATAAGTTTCATATCATTTAGCTTTGTTTTAAGATATTGTTCCTGAATTTCCTCCATTTTCTCTTCTAGCATACCAGGAGTTATCTTATGCTTTTTAAATTCGGTAATTGCTTGCATTGCTAAATCAATATTTTCAGATGATTTTCCTATAAACTTTAGCTTGTCCTTGTTTTTTTCTATAATAGAATTAATAAGCATTGCCTTCCCAGCTTTAGAAATGCTAATAGTTTTATTTATATTATTATAATCGTCTAAATTGTTTTGTATTACATCTTCATTTTCTTTAGAAATGCGTGAAAGGCTGGAAACGTTATCGTTTCCAACCTCTTGAATTACCCTATATGCCATTCTGCTTAAAGTTAAAACCTCAGCATTTAGAACAGCTCCTTTTTTTGTAACTTGCATAAGCTTTTTTTCAGCTGTAAAAGAAAACTGCTCTGGTGTTATAATTATAATATTTTCTTGTGTATCTAATAATTTTGAAATTTCAGAAAAGCAAAAGTGGCTTTTTCCACTACCTGCTTTTCCATAAACAATTCTTAACCCCATATTATTAACATCCTTTTATTAAAATATTGTAATCTCTATTTTCTTAAGAATAAAATATCTTCAAAAAATTGATGTGTAAATGGTAAAAACCAAAGTAATAAACCAAGTCCAACCATAATTAAAATTGTAAGTAGTAAGGCCTTTTTTGCATTTTTATCTGCATTTTTTATATCTAATTTGTAATCTCTTTTTTTAAAAACTGTTTTTCCTAAATTGACAACACTTCTAAAACTTCCTGGTCCAGTATATTTTTCTTTTTTTTCTTTTTTTCTACCAAACATATTTATCACTCTTTTCTATGCTTCAAATATTGCGTCAAACTCTTCGCCTTCAATTTTTTCTTTTTCTAGTAGAACTTGAGCTACAGCATGTAATTTATCAATATGATCTGTTAATAATTGTTTAGCTCTTTCATAACCAGTATCTATTATTTTCTTTGTTTCTTCATCAATTAAAGCTGCAGTTTCTTCAGAATATTCTTTACTTTGAGCAAAATCTCTTCCTAAGAATACTTCTTCTTGATTTGAGCCAAGCATTACTGTTCCAACCTTTTCACTCATACCATATTTTGTAACCATGCTTCTAGCAATTTTTGTTGCTCTTTCAATATCATTACTTGCTCCAGTAGAAATATCATTTAAAATTATAGCTTCTGCTACACGTCCACCAAGTAATGATACTATATTTTCTTCCATTTCTGTTTTAGACATAAATGATTTATCTTCTGTTGGTCTATACATTGTATATCCACCTGCCATACCTCTTGGTACGATTGAAATTTGATGAACTGGATCTTGCGTTTCTAAGAAATGACTTACAACAGCATGCCCTGCTTCGTGATAAGCAACAAGACGATTTTCCTTTTCACTTCTTACTCTTGTTTTCTTTTCAGGTCCCATAGTTACTTTAACCATGGCATCTTCTATTTCTTTCATTCCAATAACTTGAAGATTTCTTCTTGCAGCAAGTAAGGCTGCTTCGTTTAATACATTTTCTAAGTCTGCTCCAACAAATCCTGATGTATTTTTAGCAATAACCTTTAAGTCTACATCATCAGCTAATCTCTTCTTTTTGCTATGAACTTCAAGAATTTTTTCTCTTTCTTTAACATCTGGTGCACCAACCATAATTTGTCTATCAAATCTTCCAGCACGTAATAGAGCTTTGTCTAGTACATCTGGTCTGTTAGTTGCTGCTAAAACTATAACTCCTTCGTTTTCAGCAAAACCATCCATTTCAACAAGTAATTGATTTAAGGTTTGCTCTCTTTCATCATGTCCACCACCAAGACCTGCTCCTCTTTGGCGACCTACTGCATCAATTTCATCTATAAAAACTATACAAGGTGCATTTTTCTTTGCTTGCTCAAATAAATCTCTAACTCTTGAAGCACCAACACCTACAAACATTTCAACAAAGTCTGAACCACTTATTATAAAGAAAGGTACACCAGCTTCACCTGCAACAGCTTTTGCAAGCAAAGTTTTACCAGTACCTGGTTGACCTACAAGAAGCACACCTTTTGGAATTCTTGCTCCCATGTCTGTAAATTTCTTTGGATTTTTTAAAAATTGTACAATTTCTTCTAATTCTTCTTTTTCTTCATCAATACCTGCAACATCTTCAAATGTAATTTTATTTCTATCAGCAGGAGTCATCATTCTAGCTTTACTTTTACCGAAAGACAATGTCTTGCTTCCACTTCCTCCACCAGAAGATGTTCCCATCATAATAAACCAGAAAATAAAGAATATAATTAATAATCCAAATGGAGTTAATAAACCTAAAATTGTTACAAAGAATGACTCAGACTTTTCTTCTAAAGTAAAAGCTCCATCTTTTAAATAATCTTCAACCGTCTCCATAAAAGCTTGAGTATTTGGAATATTTACTTCTCTTTTAACCTTATCATTCTTTAAAGTAACTGTAGCAGAGCCTCCATCTGCTTCTAACTCAATATTTTCAACTTTTCCTTCATTTATATTTGTAACTAACTCAGAATATTTAATTTTAGAGCTACTGTTCTCCAAAATAGAAGAAAGTACCACTATAAATATAATTCCAATAATTAGCCACATAGCTAATGTTTTAATACCGTTTTTCAAAATAAACTCCTCCTTGTATAAGTATTATTTACTATATCTTATATAACACATAAACAATACTTTTACAATACTTTTTTATATATCATTTTTATTACAAATTAGCTTGTTTCTGGCGTTTACTACGGATTGTGAGTTTTCCGGTCAGTTGGTTCGGTCAGTTGGTTCCGGGTTTATTTTGACCGTAATACTTTACGGTTAATTGGTTTTCATGAATTCAACTTTACCGTGCTTTAACAAATACCTTAATATTTTTATTTGGTGTCAAATACTTATTTCCAATATTATTCTCACATAATTTGATAATATCCTCTATATGTATTTTTTCTATTCCTTTTGTTGTTCCAAATAGCCTATTTATAGTATATAATACAAGCCTTGTTTTTATGACTTTTTCTAGACTATTAAATTTCTTTAGGTCAAGTATTATCTCATTATTATTTTCCTGTAAAGATATATTTGCGTAGGCTTTTTCGATTTCTTTATCAATATAATTATCTTCTTCTTTAATTAAATCAGATAATCTGCAAATTGTATTAATAATATTTGGATTAAATTCCTCTTTTATATAGGGAATAACGACATTTCTTATTTTATTTCTAGTATAATCATTTTCAAAATTTGTTTTGTCAATTCTTGCATTAATATTATTATCTTTGCAATATTGTTCAATTTCTGTCCTGTCGCATTCTATTAATGGTCTAATATATTTTCCATTTTTTGCTTCAATTCCATGTAATCCGTAAGTTCCGCTGCCTCTTAGGGCATGCATAATAACAGTTTCTACACTATCATTTTTATTGTGAGCAATTGCAATTTTATTTGCACCAACCTTTTTGGCAACTTCGTCAAAAAATTCATATCTTGCAATTCTACCAGCTTCTTCTAATCCTATTTTATTATTATTTGCAATTTGCCCAACATCTATACTTTTTGAATAAAAATCAATTCCTATTTTTTTACAATAATCTCTTACAAATGCCTCATCTTCTCCTGCTTCTTCCCTAATCATGTGATTCACGTGAGCCACTGACAAACGGTCAATTGGTTCCGGGTTTCTTTTGACCGTTTTACTTATTATATCTAACATGACAATTGAATCTGGACCACCTGAAACCGCAAGCAAAATTTTATCTTGTGGTTCAATTAAATTATATTTAATAATAGTTTTTTTAACTTTAGTTATTAAATCATTCATTATTCTTCTCCTATATGATTTGAAACCAAATTACGTAGTTTTTCTCTTCCTATTTCTAATACAATGCTTGTAACTCTGTATGAAATATTATATTTTTCTTTTAATCTCTTTGACCGCTAATCATCATATCTTTTTTCAAGATTAACAAACTTTGTATAACTGCCAAGCCATAGTAAGTCAAGTGTACCTGTTGAGCCACCTCTATGTTTTGCGATTATAATTTCAGCAATGTCTTTCTTTTCACTTTCTGGATTGTAGTAATCATCTCTGTATAAGAACATTACTAAGTCGGCATCTTGCTCTATTGCTCCAGATTCACGAAGATCTGCAAGCATAGGTCTGTGATCTGGTCTTTGCTCTACAGCACGTGATAATTGTGATAAAGCAATTACTGGAACTCCAATTTCTTTAGCCAGTATTTTTAAAGATCTACTTATTTCAGATATTTCTTGTTCACGGCTACCATTTCTTCTACTACTTGCTTGAACTAGTTGTAAATAGTCGATTACAACCATTCCAATATTTTTTTCCATTTTAAGTTTCCTACATTTTGACCTAATTTCAGTAATTGATATACCTGGTGTATCATCTATATAAATCTCTGCTTCTGAAAGTGGTCCTATTGTTTCAGCAAGTTTAACCCAGTCTGCTTCATCAAGTTTACCTGTTCTCACCTTGTTACTATCTACCATAGCTTCACTACATAAAATTCTATTTACCATTTGTTCTTTTGACATTTCTAAGCTAAATATTGCAACTGGTACTTTTGCTTTTAAAGCAGCATTTGTTGCAATATTTAAAGCAAAAGCAGATTTTCCCATTGCTGGTCTTGCAGCAATCAATATTAATTCTGAACCATGGAAACCAGCAGTTTTATAATCTAATTCTGAAAATCCTGATGGTACACCTGTTATATGTTGTTTTCTGTTATATAATTCTTCTAACTGAGTAAAACTCTCAACTAAAACATCTTTTAAAGCTGAATAAGAATTTCTACTTTTATTTTGAATAGTATCAAAAATCTTCTTTTCAGCACCTTCTATAATATCTTCAACGTTTTCAGTTGTATCATATCCAGACTCAATAATCTCATTTGCTGCTTTTATAAGTTCTCTAATTGTTGACTTTTCTTCTACTATTTTGATATATTTTTGCACATTTGCAGTAGTAGGAACCTTGTCTGGAAGCTCAGCCAAATACTCAATTCCTCCAACTTTATCAAATTTTCCCATAGATTCAAGTTCAGCTTTTACTGTAATAATATCAACAGGTTCTCCTCTATTAAACAAACTTACAATAGCAACAAATATTAATCTATTATCTTCTCTATAAAAATCATTATCTCTTAATACTTCAATTGCAGATATAACTGCTTCTTTATCAGTAAGCATACTTCCGATTACAGCTTGTTCTGCTTCTATATCATGTGGTGGTACTTTTCCCAATTCCATATTTACTCCCCCGAAAAACCAGTAAGTTGTGCCAGTTGAACCCGGCCCCTTTGGCAATTTCTAATTATTTTGAAATTACATCTATTTTCAATTTTCCAATTACACCTTCAAATAATTTGATTTCAACAGTTTTAACCCCTAAATTTTTAATTGTTTCATCTAAATCTATCTTCTTTTTGTCAACTTTTATTTGATATTCTTTTTCTAAGCTATCTGCTATTTCTTTTGCAGATACGCCACCAAATATTTTTCCGTTTTCTCCTGCTTTTACTGGAATTTTTAATAATATTTTTGATAATTTATCTGCAACTTTTATTGCAGCTTCTTTATCTTGTTCTTTTTGATATGCTTTTGAATCATTTTTTGCTTTTAGTTTTGATAAGTTTTCTGTATTTGCTTCTACAGCTAAATTCTTAGGCAGTAAAAAATTTCTTGCATATCCATCAGATGCATTTATTATTTCATCTTTTTTCCCTACACCTTTAATATCAGCTTTTAAAATAACTTTCATAAATATCATCTCCTGTGGTCTTATTTTACAATATTTTTCTTTCTATTTCAAGAGATAAATAAAAAAATGCCAAAAGGGACTGGCTTTTTTGGCACTGCCAAAACTTTCCGTCCCTTTTGGAACATTTTGGATTTTTAATTTGCTATCTCTACAAAATACTCTTCAATTCTATCAATTAATTCTTCTTTAACTTCTTCTATTGTCATATTCTCCACTTGGGCACCAGCAACAGTAATGTGTCCACCACCGCCTAATTTTTCCAAAATAAGTTGTACATTTATGTCTCCAATTGAGCGACCACTTATGCAAACCCTGTCATCAATATATCCAAGCACAAATGATGCTGTAATGTCACTAATTGTAAGTAATTCGTCAGCAGCTTTAGCACATGTAACGCTTGAATCTTTGTCCTTTTCTTCATAAGTTGCAATAGCAATAGTATCATTAACAATTTCTGCATCTTTAACTATTGATGCAATTTTGTTAAATCCTTCTAAATCTGTTTGAAACCACTTTTTAACTCTAATTATATCTACACCACATTTACGCAAATATGCTGCAGCTTCAAATGTTCTAACACCTGTTTTAAATGTAAAGTTTTTTGTATCCATCATAATTCCTGCATATAAACTTTCTGCTTCTATTGTACTTAATTCAACTTCTGATTCAGCATATTGCAAAAGTTCTGTAACAAGTTCTGCAGCTGAGGATGCATACACTTCTTGGAATAATAGTGTTGCATTTTCTATAAAATCTGCACTTCTTCTATGATGATCTATTACAACAATTTTTTCGCATCTTTCAAGCAATTCTTCAGATTCAACAAAATTTTTCTTATGTGTATCTACTACAACCACAAGTGTATCCTCATCAATATTATCTAATGCAATTGTTTCTGAAATTAGTGCATCTTCGTATTCTGGTTCTTCACCAAGGCTTTGCATAAAACTTTCTATTGCATTTGGAAATTCAGATGTAATAATATAGCCTGGTTTTCCAAGACTTTTTACTAATCTATATACACCAAGTGCTGAACCGAAGGCATCAATATCTGGGTTTTTATGTCCCATTATCAGTACCTTACTTGATTCTTTTATCAAATTTTCTAATGCATGAGCAACAACTCTTGCCTTAACCTTAGTTCTCTTTTCAACCTCTTGTGCTCTACCACCAAAGAATTTATATATATCATTTTCTCTAATTACAGCTTGATCTCCACCTCTACCAAGAACAACATCCATTGCAGCTTGGCAAGATTTAAATTTTTCTCTTTGAGTTTCTCCCTCATTAGATATAGCAATACTTAAAGTAAGTTGAGCTTTACTTTTTAAATCAATTTCTTTAATTTGGTCTAAAATACTAAACTTTTCTTCTTTAATATCTTCTAAATATCTTTGTTCAAAAAAACATACATATCTATCTCTTTCAGACTTAACAACTATACCATTCCATTTATTCATCCATTCATAAACACATTTGTCAATTTCAGCCTTACTTGTTGCAACATCTTCATTTTCTAATACCTGAAATGTTTCCTCATAGTTATCTACCATAATAATTCCAACACATGACTGAGAATCTTTATATTCTTCTTCTAAATTTACTTTTTCAGTTTCATCTAAAAAGTAAATAACCATCATATGCTCTTGTTTAGCCTTTTTATCCCTATTTTTTGTATTAACAAATTTTACAAAGATTTTATAAATCTTTTTTCCAATTTCAATTTGTTTTTCTATTGTTTTAGTATTTTTATTTTCATCTTTTTCTATTTCTTCTTCTATGTCAAATAAAAGATCATCAATATATCCGTCCATTTTGATGTTTTGAAACTCTGTAACAAAACTAGAACTTTTCCAAACGATATTTCCATCTGTTTCAACTATAACTAATGGAAATGGTGAATTAATCAAACTGCTTTTTGCAGTACTATCAACCGTTAAAGTCAAGTCCTGTAATGTTTCTGATATTTCACTTTTTCTTTTATTATTTGCAAAATAAGCATATGCTACAATCGCTGCAAATAGTATGATTGACGGAATTATAAATATTGCGTCTTTTATACAAATAAATACCAAAAGCAATAATATTATTACTAAATAAATTTTTGTTCTTGAAACCAAGTTATCAAAAATTTTTCTATTTGGACTTTGCATATAATCTCCTTTTTCATTTTTTTTAAAAATTGCACTAGTTGTTCAATTTTAAAACCGGAAATAGCCGAGTGTTTTCAGTCTAATTTCACCCTTATATTATACCCCAAAAATAGCGAAATTGTCAAGTTTTAAAAAGAATGATTAATTATGTAGATAAACAAAAAGCACTTATATTAAACCATATCTCTAATTATGGTTATTTAAAAGTACTTTTTCTCTTACTCTTCATCATCTACATCAAAAAAGTTTATTATATCTCCATCTTCGTTATCATCTATATAATTCTTAGCAGCATGTTTTAAAGTACTTGGTTTAATACTTTTATATATATTGTTATATTCTTTAGAATCACTATCTTCATTAAATGAGAATACTGGAGTAACATTGTTTTTCTTTCTTGCTTGTGCGTCGCTTGTTTTAGCTTGTTTTGGTTGTCCTTGTATAAAGTTATTAATTGCTTGTTGAAGCATTTTGAATTTTTTATCATACTCAGTTTGTATTTTTCTAACCTTTTTATCAACTTCTGCTTCACTTTGAATTTGCATTCTTGCAATTTTATCATTAATAGCCTTTTTATTTTCTACTTTTATTTTTTCAATTTCTTGTGATACAATTGAATTAATTTGTGTTTGTAATTCTTTTATTTGTTGATCAAACTCTGCTTGGTTTTGGGCTTTCATCTTATTTAACTGATTGGTGAATACTTTATTAGAAGAATTTTGCATGTCTTTAAATTTTTCATTTATTAATTCTTCATTCTTTTCTTGTAAAACACTATATTTTTCTTCAACTTCTGCCTTTACAGTATCCGGCATTTCTGCATTTTGTTCTTCAATAATTTTTAAACTATCTTCTATTTCTTCTTTTAAAGATGCTTTTAGGTTTTCATTTTCTTCAACAATTTTATCATAATTTTCTTGTACATCTTGCATAATTGTCTCAGCTAAAGCATCATTTTGCTCTTGTATTTTTTGATTTATTTCATCAACAGTTGTTTTTATTTTTTCTTCAAATACCTCAAGCCTTTCTTCAGTTGCAACAGCTATATTTTTAATTTTTCTAGTATTTTCCTCTTGTTTTTCCTTTAAAACACTTATTCTTTGATCAAATTCTTCATTTTTAGAATTATTTTCTAATTGACCAATTTTATTATCAATATTAGAAACCTTTTGTTGAATATTTTCTTGTAAACCATTTATATTTTCGTTAATTTCTTCTCTCAAAGCATCTACAGAAGCATCAATTTTTACACTTGTATATGAACTTATTTCTTGAATTCTATCATCAAACTCTTCTGAAATCTCTTTTTTCCTTGTAGTAATAGTTTTTTCAAAATCTTGAATTTTTTCTTCCGTATTAGATTGTATACCTGCAATCTTTTCATTAATATCATTTTGTAAATTTAAAAATTTTTCATTTTCATTTGTAGAAAAACTATCTTGACCATTTTTTATTTCTTCAACACTTGCCTTTAATAGTTCAACATCATTACTTGTAATATTTTTATAGTTTTCTATGTTTTTATTTAAAAAGTTTAGACTTACAGAATAATTATGTTGTTTTTCTGTAATAGATTTAACCTTTTTATCTAATTCAGTGATATTATTTTTTTGTTCTTCTTGTATATCTACAATATTACCTATTAATTAGTTCGTTTCTTCTTTATAATTCTCTATAATTTCTTGTTTTTGTTTTTCAATTTCTTTTGCTTTTTCGTTTATCTCATTTTGACTCTTTTCTAATAGATTTATTCTATCTTCAAACAAATCAAGTTGCTTACCCTGTATTTCACTAATTTCGTTTATTATTTCATCTTTATCTATATTAGCTTTTTGGATAAATTCATCATTTTCTTTAATAATTTTTTCGAAACTATTTATTTTGCTGTCATATTCATTCATCTGCTTTTCTTGCTCTTGTATTAATGCAATAACAGTTTCTATTTTCTCATTATGATTCTCATTTTTTTCCTTCAAGTCATTTACTTCTTCTGCCTTTATTGTATGTTCATTTTCTAATTGTTCAAGCTTTTTCTCAATAGTTTCTAATTTTTCAGTACTATCTTCCATGTCTTTTAGCTGCTCTTTTTGAACTATTTGCAAAGCTTCTATTTGAGTTAATTTTTCACTTTGTTCATTTTGTGAATTATTTATTTCGTTTAGCTTG
The DNA here is from genome assembly GCA_017434295.1 of Clostridia bacterium. Taxonomy (GTDB): domain Bacteria; phylum Bacillota; class Clostridia; order TANB77; family CAG-508; genus CAG-269. Next base: position 1,761 of record JAFRFO010000078.1, on the reverse strand, counting down.
TCTTTTAATTCATTAATCTGTTTAGATGATGCTTTTTCTTCTTTTTGCTTTTCTATTTTACTAATGCTTTCTTGTAAATCATCAAGCTTATTTTGTTGTTTTTCTTGAATTCCTTGAATATCCTCCATACATTGAAGTATTTCAAGTGTTTGTTCTTTATATTCATTTTTAGATTCTTTATCTATTTTATTTGATAAGTCTTCAGTTTTTTCCTCAAGTTTTGCAATTTTTTCATCATAACTGTTTTGAGTATTTTTAATATCACTTATTAATACTTGATTGTTCTCTTGTGAATTTTTAATATCATTTACTAATTTTTGATTAAATTCATACTCTGACTTGATTTCATTAATAATAGAATTATTAGATTCTTGCTCTGTTTTTAATTGATTGATTTTTTGCTTACTCTTTTCTTGATCCTCTTTCAACTCTTTTTCTAATACTTTTATTATTCTATTTGTATTAGCAACAGCATTTTCAACATCATTATTAGAATAATTCTTCTCTATATCATTTAATCTATTTTTTATACTAGTATTATCTTCAACAAGTTTATCAGCAATCTCTTCTACAACATTGGTTAAATCTTCAATATCTTTTTGCTTTCCATCTTCAAATTGTTGAATTTTTTCATTAATATAATCTTGAATAGCTTCATTTATAATTATTTTTCCATCTTTTTCGATTGTTGGATTATTATCTAGTGTAAATTTTATTGTATCAAAAATCTCCTCAAACCTTGATTCTATCAATTTTTTATTTTCAGTTTTACTATCGTTTATTTTTTTATTAATCTTAGTAAGCTGTTCTTCCGTAGTATTTTTAAGCTCTTTAACTTCATCTTTCATTCCCATTATTTCAACCATTTCCTTGTTCATAATCCAACCATCCTTTATTAAAAATTTCTTTGCTTTACTATATACTATTTTATTCATTTTTTCAAGTAAAAAATTAAATTTTTTTGTATTTCCGTAAGGTTTTTTGTCTATATATTTTTAAATTAAAAAATTACAAATTATATAGGTATAATTACCCATTATTTGATAACATAGATTTCAGTAGCAAAAAACAGTATTTTTTTCTTCAACCCCTTGACTTTTTTAAAATAATTTGGTATTATTTTAAATGCAACTAAATATAATTAATTAAAATATGCAGGTATAGTTTAGTGGTAAAACGTGACCTTGCCAAGGTTAAGTTACGGGTCCGATTCCCGTTACCTGCTCCAATTTTTTATATGGCGACATAGCCAAGTGGTAAGGCACGAGTCTGCAAAACTCTGATCCCCGGTTCAAATCCGGGTGTCGCCTCCAAAAAAAACGGTCAATTGATACCCGGAACCAATTGACCGTTTTTTATTTTTTCTTAGTTTTTCTAGTTTTTTTCTTTACTTCTGGTTTATCTTCGTCTGGATTCCACTTTTCACCTGGTTTTGGTTTATTCCAAGAAATGTAATCACAAGAAGCAGGATTGTTTTCGCAAATAAAATACTTTTTACCACGTTTTGTCTTTCTAATTTGCACAGTTGCTCCACATTTTGGGCAAGGTACATCAATAGTTTCAACAATAGGTTTAGCATTTTTACATTCAGGATATCCTGGACATGCCAAGAATTTTCCGAATCTACCAAATTTATATACCATCATTCTACCACATTTTTCACATGGTACATCAGAAACTTCATCTACAAGTTTTACATGTTCGATTTCTTTTTCTACCCTCTCTAGTTCTTTTTCAAAAGGCCAGTAGAAATCTGCAATC
>JAFRFO010000077.1 GCA_017434295.1 Clostridia bacterium | reverse complement strand
CATGTGTGTACTGTCCACCATTTTCTCTAACACCCGGTAAATAAGCCTTAATATATCCTGGTTCAAGTATACCTTTATCAAAAGGAGGATCTAACAATTTTATAATACCTTCTTGTTTATTAATCAAATGATTTTCAAGGCTCTCCATAGAAATATATTTTTTGTCATTATCACCTGCATTAGAAATAATGCTAAAACTTTGGCTTATTCCATCTATTCTACACTCATCATTATCCATACTGCCTAAAACAGTTCCATCATCTGCAAATGCACGTTTAAACCATCTTCCATCCCAACCATTTGAATTTAGTGCATTTTTAAGTTCTTGTTTTTTTATTTCATATTTATTTGCTAAATCAACATCTTTTTTATACATACAAATTGGAATAAAATTATCTAAAATATAGTACAAGAAAAATCCAAGCCATACGCTTTCTCCTTTTCCTTTATTTCCAACAGTACTAAATCCATCATTCCAATCGCCTGAACCTATTTTAGGCAAGCCATGTTCTCCAAAATTTAAACTTTTTTCTATTGCTTTTATTGAATGTTCATATATATTTTGTTTAATTTGAGATGGCTGAAATAAATCATATTTTTCGTCTTGACCTTCTTGCAAAATCTCGCCTTTTAAATAATTTGTTTCTTCGTCTAATAAACTGTAATCTCCTGTAAAATTTATATATTCTATTGTTGCAAATGGAAGCCATAATAAATCGTCTGAAAATCTAGTTCTAATTCCTCTTTTTGTTTCTTCATGCCACCAGTGTAAAACATCTCCTTCTAAAAATTGATGGCTACTTTGTTTTAGTATTTGATTTCTTAAAAAGTTAGTATCTAAATATTTTAAGCCAAAGGTATCTTGCAACTGGTCTCTAAATCCAACTGCACCACCAGATTGGTAAAAGCCTGATTTTGCATATAATCTGCTTGTTATTGTTTGATACAAAGCCCAACCATTTAAAATAATATTCATAGATTCTAATGGAGTTTTTACTTGACATCTTCCGTAATAAATCATACCAGTATCTTTTTACCATGCTTAGTTCTTCTTTGCATTTTTCTAACTTGGAATACTTATATGCTATATTTTTACAATCAATGTTGTTTTCTTCAGCACCTATTACAATCGAAATCTCTTTTTCTCCATAACTTTCTAGTTCTACATTAAATTCATATACTACGCAAGCATTTAGTCCTATGCTATTTACATTATTAAGATTTTGCTTCTTTAAGCCATCTGGATTACTAAATCCACCTTTTCCAAAGAAAAAATCTTTATCTCCTGTATATGATACTATTTTTTCACTACATGTTAAAAAAACATTGGAGTTTTTGATTTCACTATTGTAATTATTTTTCAATATAATTAAGTTATTATTTTTATCAAACTCTAGATTTATATAATTATTGGTTTTATACTCATCTTCGCCTAAAACAGGCTTGATATAATAATAAATTTTGAATTGTTTTCTATTTGGAGTAGTATTATTAAGTTTTAAAATTTGTACTTTGCAACTATCTTCTTTTGGTACAAATACAGTCAATTCTTGATCTATTCCTTGGCTCCTATGAATATATTTTGTATAACCAAAACCATTAATTATATTATAGTTTTTATCATCTGGCTTAGGATTTAACCCCACAGACCATGTTTTATTATTCTCAAGATTCTTTATAAATATTGCTTCACTTGGTATGTCATAACATGCATTATTTTCCCAAGCAGTAATTCTATTTAATCTACTATTTTTATACCAAGTATAACCTCCCATACTATCTGTTACAACAGTTCCAAATTTTGGATTTGCTAAAATATTACTCCAAACTGTAGGAAGTCTTTTTTCTTTGTTTATTGTAATTAAATACTCCTTTCCATCTTTTGAAAATCCACCATATTCATTGTAATACAATAAGTTTTCCGTATTTTGAACAAGATTTATCTCATCTTTTTCTTCATAATCTGCTACAACCTTTGTTAGTTCGTTTGAAACATCTTTATAATCATCCAAGTATTTTTCTTCTATTTCTTTTATATTATTTTCTAATCCTCCAAATTTACTATCAATTACTATTTTTGACACAAAATTTAAAAGTTCTAAATCTTTTTTATCAATTTCGTTACAAGATAGTTCAAATATTCCTCCTTTAACGTTTTTTAAATATTCCATATGGTTATTTAATATGCAGTTTTCTATTTCTTCTCTAACATAGTTTTCATAACTATGCTTTTCTTCATCAAGTATAACTAATTCAATTATTATATTTTTGCTTTTAAAAAATTCATAAGCTTTTAATATTTCTTTTACAAGATAGCTTTCACTTGCATTTCTTATTTTCACTAAAATTATAGGTAAATCGCCTGATATGCCATATTTCCATAAATCACTTTGGTTGAAATTTAAATTTTGTACTTTCCTTTCTCGTAATGGATTTTTAAACAATATATATGACATCATTTTTTGAAAAAGTGTTATATCTTTTCCTTTTATTCTTAAATATCTACTTTCCGCTTCTACCCTAGCTTTTGAAAGTTCTAAAGTTTTGTTTACATTTTCTTCTATACTAAAGTCTTTTAAATTACTAATGCATTTTTCTCTACTATTTTCTACTGAAATAACAAAATTAACATTCAGCTTTTGACCTGGTTTTATTTTTATTGTTCTTTTTAAAGCAACAACTGGGTCAGTTGTAAGACCTAATTTGTTTGAAAATGGTAACGATTTTTGTACCATATTAGGAACAAAATAGTTTCCTCTTCCTACAAACTTTTCTTTATCTATTTCATATTCTAAATCACTTAAATTACTTTTAGTTATTGTTTCTGTAGTCTCATGATTTGATGAACTTTCCAAAAGTTTATTTGAAGCAAAACTAGTATCATCTTGAACATACATAGCAGTTGCAAGAAATGTTTGTAATTCACCTTTATTTCTTGTTTTTCTTTTTATAATAATAGAATTAGTTTCTTTATCATATTCGTAGATTAAAAATAAATTATTAAATGCTTGATGTGCATAATCTTGCTCTTTTCGTGATAGAACTGGTTCAAAAAATGATGTTATTTCTAGTGTTTCCTCTTCATTTGAATTATTTTCAATACTTAATCTTCTTATTTCTACTGGATAATTACTGTCTAAAGTTGTTGTTACCTTTGCTTTTATTCTTCCATTACTTATCTTTGTTTCAGTTTTATCAGGGCTAAAACTAATTTCATAAGAATTGTGAGTATCATTTGTTAAATCTACATTATTTTGAGTATAATTAGTTGTTAAAATCTCTTTTGTTTTAATATTTTTTATATAGAAAAATATTCCTTGAGACACTTCTTCTGTTGGTTTAAATCTATTTATATAAATATCTTTATATTTACTAAATCCAATACCTTTTTGATTCATAGCAATTGTATAATTTTCATTTGATATAACATTTCCTGTAATTAATCTCTCATCTATCTTTGTATAGGTATTTGTTACATAGTCTTCATAGTCTGTATATTTAAGTTTTTCAACCTTTTCTTTATCTTCTTTTGTTACTATATATTTATCAGGTTTTCTTTCTTGTAAAAGTATTGCAGTTGATTCCATTTCTGGATTTTGCATAAATCGTTCTTGTAAGATATTATCATTAAATAAATTGTTAATTGAAAGCAGAATCAATGCTTGATGATGTGCCATATATGTTTTTACAATACCTGCCTTTTGATTCTTAGGTACTCTTTCCGGAGTAAAATCAATAGATTCATAAAATCCATATTTTCCTTTCATGCCGTAATGTTCTAATAATTGCATATTTTTAATAGTTTCTATTGGAACATCGTTTATTGCCAAAATACTACCATAACTAGATACCACAAATTCATCTGCTAAACCTCTCTTTAGCCCTAACCATGGAATTCCAAAGGCTTTGTACTGATAATTGCCATGTAAATCTTTCAAATTAAAAGCAGCTTCAGAAATCCCCCATGGTAGGCTAAGTTTTTTAACATACTCCATTTGACTCATTATCATAAATTTACAAGACTCATCTAATAAACTCCCTTCATATTTTGGTATATTTATATTTGGCATTAGATACTCAAATGCAGTTCCTGACCACGATATAAGTCCACTATATTTTTTAAGTGTTGTTATAGTTCTACTTAACATGTTCCAATGCTTACTTGGTACATCTTTTTTCGCAATTGCTACAAAACTTGCTTGCCTAGCTTCGGTCGCTAACAAATCATAATAAGAATCTGTTAATTTATTATCTTCTATATTAAATCCAATAGAAAAAATATTGTGTTCTTTACTATAAAGCTTAGAAAAATCTGTATTTTCAATTATTTGTGAAACAATCAACAACATGTTTTCAATCTTTTGAGCAAACTTTTGGGAAGTGTCCCCAAAAGTTTGGTTTTCTAAAAAGCTTTTCAAAACATACAAGTATCCTACAAAATTCCCACTATCTACAGTTGAAACATATCTTGGATTTAGCGGTGTTAAAGTTTTGGTATTATACCAATTGTAAAGATGTCCATTCCATTTTTCCAGTTTATCTACTGTAGTAATAATATGTTCAAGATAAAATAAGCAATTTTCAAAATCAATAATTTTCAAATCATAGCTTGATATAACTGCCATAATTGATAATCCAATATTTGTTGATGATGTTCTTTCAACTATTTTTTCTTTTCTATCTTCTTGGTAATTATCTGTTATTAAATAATTATTATCTTCATTTAAATTATCTTCAAAAAAAGCCCATGTTCTTTTTGCTGTGTCTAGAACATAATCTTTTTGTTCTTGATTTAATAATTCAATACTTTTGAAATCTTTTTTATCATTACTTATATAATACATTAAAAATGGTGTAATTGCCCAAATAATTGCAAATGGTAAAGCACTTTTATACACTAAAAATATTACCACTGAAAATATAACATTAATTACCATTTGTTTATAATAAATTACTATATCTTGTTTTGTTTGTTTCTCTGCTTCTTCTGATGTAGTCCATTCAAGTAAATGTTTTTTTGTAACTAAACATCTATACAAAGTTTTACTAATTGCTTTTAATGAGCAATATGCTTTATATGGCAAACATCCTAAAGTTAAAAACAATCTATAAATAGCACCTTCTACTCCAGAAATTTTAGGAGAAAAATCTTTTATATTTGTTTCTCCTTCTTTTTTTCCAATTGCTATATTTAATAATTCTAGTAAAAATGGAAAAATTACTGTTATACCTAAAAATATTTGTGCTGATAAAACATTTATGTCTAATACTATATTTATAATTGATACATAAATAAATGCAATAATTGTAGCAATTTCTAGCATACTTCTTCTTAAGTTATCAAATATTTTATATTTAGAAATTAAATTTAAAGGATTTTTTATTCTATCATTTTGTGAATTGTTTTTAGAAATTTCATTTTCTTTTGCTTGTTTTGTTTTTATTTTTTTAGCCAACCATCTAGCTATTTGCCAATCTCCTCTAATCCAACGATTAAGTCTTGTCATAAAGCTTAAATAGCTTGTTGGATATCCATCCATAAGCATAATATCAGAAGCTAAACCACATCTTAGGTAATTTCCTTCTAATAAATCATGACTTAAAACAGTATTTTCTGGAATAGCATTTTTCATAACCTTAGAAAATGCCTCTAAATTGTAAATTCCTTTTCCTGTAAAAATACCTTCATCAAAATTATCTTGATAGATATCCGAAATTGCATTTGTGTAACTATCAATTCCACCACTACCCGCAAAAATTTTTGTAAATAAATTCTTATAACTAATGTCTAAATTTACTCCTACACGTGGTTGAACTATTCCATAACCTTCTGTAACAATATTTTTTTCTTTATCTATTATAGGTTTATTTAAAATATGTGCCATTACCCCAACAAGTTCAAAAGCAGAACCTAAGATAAGGTCAGTATCTGCATCCAGTGTTATTACATATTTTATATTTTCAGGTTTACTGCTTTTATATTTTTGAGAGCTCTGTTTTTTGGGACACTTCTGTTTTTCAGAAAAATCCTGTTTTTTAGAGGTGTCACTAAAAGCTAGTTCCATAGTGTTTGCTCTAAAAACATTTAGTGTATTACCTAACATATATTCATTAAATTGATTAAGTAAGCCTCTCTTTCGTTCCCAACCCAAATATTTTTCTTCTTGTGGATTCCATGTTCTTTCTCTATATAAAAAGTGAAATATAGGTGTATCTTGCTTTTTATATTTTTTGTTTAATAGTTCACATTGTTTTATTCCTTCTTCTATTACTTCACTATCAAAGTCTTCTTCTTTTTTGGAACTTTCTGAACAATCTCCAAGCAAAGCAAAATATAAATTTTCTGATTTATTTTCAATATAAAATACTTCTAATTTTCTCATTAAATCTTGAACTTTTTGCTTTGTTTTTAAAATAGTTGGAATTACAACTATT
>JAFRFO010000076.1 GCA_017434295.1 Clostridia bacterium | reverse complement strand
AAGGATGTAAACAAGCTCATTCAGTAATCTTAGAGCCAATAATGAAAGTTGAAATAACAGTTCCAGAAGAATACATGGGAGATGTTATTGGAGATGTAAACTCAAGACGTGGAAGAATGGAAGGTATGGAAGCAAACGATGGAATGCAAGAAATCAGAGCATTTATTCCATTATCAGAAATGTTTGGTTATGCTACAGACTTACGTTCAAAAACACAAGGTAGAGGTTCATACTCTATGGAACCTAGTCACTATGAAGAAGTTCCAAAATCAGTTCATGAAACTATAGTTGCTTCACGTAAGAAACCAGAGTAAATCGAACTAAAATAAGTAAAGCAAATAATTTACTAAAAAAGCTTGCTTTTTTATACAAAATATTATAAAATGCAAGTACAAAAAAGTTTTTAAAATTTAAAAAATATATTAGAGTGGTGAACTTAAAACACCAGTAGTGATTTTAATCAAAAACAAGTATTGCATGGAAAACAAGCGAGAAATCCGCAGGCGTGCTTTTGCACGTTGAGGACATTTCGAAGCGCAGTTTGACAAAGCAAGACGATGTTTTTCATTAAAATCAAAAAAGGAGGAAAGAATAAAATGGCAAAAGCAAAATTTGAAAGAACAAAACCACATGTTAACATTGGTACAATTGGTCACGTAGACCACGGAAAAACAACAACAACAGCTGCTATTACAAAATATTTATCATTATTAGGAAAAGCTAAATTCGAAGCATACGATCAAATCGATGGTGCTCCAGAAGAAAAAGCAAGAGGAATCACAATTAACACAGCTCACGTAGAATATGAAACAGACAACAGACACTATGCTCACGTTGACTGCCCTGGACACGCTGACTATGTTAAAAACATGATTACAGGTGCTGCACAAATGGATGGTGCTATATTAGTAGTATCTGCAGCAGATGGCCCAATGCCACAAACAAGAGAACACATCTTATTAGCTAGACAAGTTGGTGTTAAATACATCGTTGTTTACTTAAATAAATGTGATATGGTAGACGATCCAGAATTATTAGAATTAGTTGAAATGGAAGTTAGAGACTTATTATCAAGCTATGATTTCCCAGGAGATGATATTCCAATTGTTAAAGGATCATCATTACAAGTATTAGAAAGTACATCAACAAATCCTGATGATGAAGTTTACAAACCTATGAAAGAATTAATGGAAGCAGTTGATAGCTACATTCCAACACCAGAAAGACCAATCGATCAACCATTCTTAATGCCTATCGAAGACGTTATGACAATCTCAGGAAGAGGAACAGTTGTAACAGGTAGAGTAGAAAGAGGACAAGTAAAATTACAAGACGAAGTTGAAATTATCGGTCTTACAACAGAAAGAAAGAAAACAGTTATTACAGGTCTAGAAATGTTCAGAAAATCATTAGATTCAGCTGAAGCAGGAGATAACGCTGGTGCATTATTAAGAGGTATTGATAGAAAAGATGTTGAAAGAGGTCAAGTACTTTGCAAAACAGGATCTATTAACCCTCATACAAAATTCACATCAGAAGTTTATATCCTAACAAAAGAAGAAGGTGGAAGACATACACCATTCTTTAATGGATACAGACCTCAATTCTATTTCAGAACAACAGACGTTACAGGTGTTATTGAATTACCTGCTGGAACAGAAATGGTTATGCCAGGAGATAACGTATCAATGACAATCGAATTAATCACACCAATCGCTATAGAAAAAGGATTAAGATTCGCTATAAGAGAAGGTGGAAGAACAGTAGGTTCTGGAGTTGTTGCTGATATTATAGCTTAGTTAATAACATAAAAAAGATGCAAGTAATTGCATCTTTTTTTATTAAATCTATTGCTTTTTTCTTAAAACAATAATAAAATAGAGATATTACAAATATGCTAAAATAGGAGGCATAATATTTATGAAAATAATATTAGATGCAATGGGTGGAGATAATGCACCTGATGCAACAATAAAAGGAACAGTAAAAGCAATTAATAAAGTAAAATCAGACGTTATTTTGGTAGGGCAAGAAGAAGTTATTAGAAGCAAATTTAAAGAATTTTATGGAAAAGAAGTAGAAGAAATATCTAATAGAATTAAAATAGTAAATGCAACGGAAACAATAGAAATGGAAGATATTCCAACACAAGCAATAAAACATAAAAAAGATTCTTCAATGGTAGTAGGATTTAATATGCTAAAACAAGATGAAGGAGATGTATTTATTTCCGCAGGAAATTCAGGAGCACTACTAACTGGAGCAACTTTATTAGTAGGAAGAATTAAAGGTATTGATAGACCTGCTTTAGCAGGAATTCTTCCAGCTTATAAAAGTCAATTATTATTAATAGATAGTGGTTCAAACACAAATTGTAAGCCAATAAATTTACTTCAATTTGCTCAAATGGCAACAATATATTTACGTAATACATTTGGAATTGAAAAACCTGCAATAGGTCTATTAAATATTGGAACAGAAGAAACCAAAGGAAATGAACTTGTAAAAGAAAGTTACAAATTATTAAAAGAGAAATCAGAGGAATTAAATATTAATTTTATTGGCAATGTTGAAGGAAGAGATGCTTTTTCTGGAAAAGTAGATGCTATAGTATCAGATGGATTTACTGGAAATGTATTGCTAAAAACTGCTGAAGGAATTGGAAAATTAGTAAAGAAGAATTTAAAAGATAGTTTTACAAAAAGCATATTCACGAAATTATCATATTTAGTGGCAAAAAGTTCAATAAGTAATCTTTCAAAATCAATGGATTATAAAACATATGGTGGAGCATTATTTCTAGGAGTTAAAAAACCAGTTGTAAAAGCGCACGGTAGTAGTGATGAAAGACTATTTGAGTATACAATAATCCAAGCAGAAAAATTTGTGGAAAATAAAGCAGTACCTAAGATGATAGAAGAATTTGAAAAATAGTAAAAAACGGTCAAATTAAACCCAGAACCAACTGAACGATTTAATTTAAAAAATAAATTCGAACACTTAGTATAAAAAAATAAATATTTTTTAAAATTACCTTGACAAAAAATAAAACATATAATATAAAGGTAATATGAAATTAGTTAGAATTAACATTTAAAAACTTGAGAGGAGGTGAACTCAAAGTTATGAGTTCAGAAGAAATATTTGAAAAGGTAAAAGGAATAATTGTTGAACAATTAGGAGTAGCAGATACAGCTGTTACAATGGAAGCTTCTTTTATAGATGATTTAGGAGCAGATTCATTAGATATAGTAGAATTAATTATGGCATTAGAAGAAGAATTTGATATAGAAATCCCAGATGCTGATGCTGAAAAAGTAGTTACTGTAGAGGATGTTGTTAGTTACATAAAAGAAAATGTTTAAGAATAATATAAAAACTTTCTATTTGAAGTACAAAAATAGAAAGTTTTTT
>JAFRFO010000075.1 GCA_017434295.1 Clostridia bacterium | reverse complement strand
ACCACCACCTTTTTCTTTATAGTGGTATTATATACCATAATAAGAAAAAAGTCTGTAACACTAGTATAACATTAGTATTACAGAGCTTGTAATATTCTGTGGATAACTATTTTTAATTTTTATCTAGACTGAACAGTAACTTTTTTAGAACTCACTTTTGGGGACACTTCTCAAAAGTTTGCTTTTAAAAACCAACTCTATATCAAACTTGCTCCAATAATTCCAGCATCATTTCCCAGAGTTGCTTTTTTTATAATTATATTTTTTATTTTTTTAAATAAATATGGACCATTTATCAAAATTTGCTTTAATTTGTCTAATAAAACTACTTTATAATTTACAAAACTACCACCTATTACAACTGCTTCTGGTTCAAAAATATTTACTAAATTAGCTATTCCAATGCTTAAATACTCTATGAAATCATCCACTACCTTAGTAATATTGACATCAAACTTTTGGGATGTGTCCCCAAAAGTTTGTGACCAATCTCTCAAAACATCCAACAATTCTTTACCACTCGTGTTTTCGTCTACTTTTAATGCTTTTCTTAAATTGGTTTTAAAAGCTTTCATAGAAGCATATTTTTCAAAACATCCTTTATTTCCGCAATTACACTTAAGTCCATCTTTCTTTATTATCATATGACCTACTTCAACACCTGGTAAATCACCGGTATCTAGCAATTCATTATTAATTATTACTGCTCCACCAATTCCTGTGCCAAGTGTTAAAAATAAACTTCTTTTATATTTTTTCATGCTTCCATATTCATTTTCGGCAAGAGCTGCACACTTTGCATCATTTTTTATTTTTATTGGTAAATCTAGTTTTTTAGATAACTTATCTACAATATTATAGTTTTCTATACCTAAATTTACCGATTTAATTATCTTTTTATTATTTACAGTACCTGGAATTGCAATTCCAATTGAGTTAATCTTATATTTTGATTTATATATTGTTACATTTTCCACAATATAATTTTCTATAATAGAACAAATAGTTTTTTTATCTTCTTTTAAAATTCGTCTTTCAACCTTTTCTATAATTGTCCCATTTTTATCAATTACTCCAATTGCAATATGGCTTCCACCAAGATCTATTCCAATTTTCATACTTTTCTCCTATTATTTAAAAAATCAATATATATTCTGTGAAGGGCAAGTGGGGACCGTTCCATAGTTCTTAGAGATTTATCTCTTAGAACTATGTGAATGGGGAGCCCAGGAAAGAATATATATTGAGTTTTTATAATTATTATACTCCATATGCTGAGAACAAGAAATTTCCCATATATACTTGAATACAAGGTACAAGTACAACTAATACAACAAATATTAGAACAGAACCAACGATTACATACATAATTTGAGGTAAAGTCTTTGTAATTTTTTGTAATGTATTGTCTATATCTATTTCCATATATTCAACTAATTTGTCCATCATTTCTGGTAAATCAGTTTGCATACCTACTTTAAGCATTTCTAATGACATGTATGAACATAGTCCTGATTTTTCAAATGGTTCTATCCAAGATGAACCAACTAAAATGTTGTTTATTGAAGTTTCTATAATAGAAAGCATAACATAGTTTTTTACAACGTTTTTACTAACTTCTAATGACTCTTGAATTCTCATTCCATTTCTTAAGTTTAAAAGCATTGCTTTCATAAATCTTGAAAAATCTAATGAAAATATTAACTTACCAAATACTGGCATCTTATATTTAAAATAATGAAAATTATATTTTCCTTTTGGTGTATGTACATATGCAACAATTGCTCCAACAATTGCCGCTATTATAGCCAGAGGTATATACCACATATTCATACAGCCTTTTAGAAATTCAGAAAACCAAATAGTTACAGCTGGCAACTCTTCTGATGTTCCAAGTTCTGCAAATATATCCTGAATTGTAGGAATTGCAACCAATGAACCAACAACAAGTAATACAAATAGTAATAAGAATTGTGCTATATTTGGTATTAATATACCTTTTATCTTTTTAGATAATTTAGCAGTATCATCTAAATATTCAATTGCTTGTTGTAATGAATTTGTAAGTGAGCCCGATAGTTCACCAACTTTTATCATATTTACATATATGTAAGGAAAAACATCTGAATAATACTCCATTGTGGTATACATATTTTCACCGGCTTCAACACCAGCTAAAATATCTTCTATAATACCTCTTAAAGACATATTTTCAGTACCCTCAATTAACGTTTTTAAAGCATGAACGTTATTAAAATCTGCCTTTTTTAAAAGATAGAAGTTTTGTGTAAATATTACCAAATCCCTGGAAGTAATTTTTTGAGTTGACGCTAAATACACATTAATTTTTTCAAATGTTGTCATCTGTCTTTGTGCTGTTCTATTAATTTGTGTAGTATTAACATTTTTCATTATTTCTTCCATGTTAGCAACATTTTTCTTTTGTTTTTTCTTCTGTTTAGCTGTTTTATAAGACATTTGCGTTATATTAATAGGTAGTAAATCACTTGTTTTTAATGCTTTTATTAAAGATTGCTTACTTGATGCTTCTACTCTATTTCTAACAATAAGTCCTGTTTTTGTTACAGCTCTATAAACATATGTAGGCATGTCTTACCTCCTTTTTATGTACCTAAATTTTTATTTATTTTTAATTGCATTATTGTTCTATTTAATGTTTCAATATTCTTTTCTTCTATTTGAGCTTTTGCTTGCTCTAGCGTTATTCTATTATCTACAAATAGTTTTGCAAGAGAATTAATTAATCCTATACTTCCTTTATCTAAGTTACTTTGGATAGCATCTTCTATTTCAGATACACTTAATTTTTCTTTTCTAATTACACCTTGCACAATATTGTCTACTACCATTACTTCTGGAACAAGTACTAGTTTTTCATCTATTCCTTTAAGTAATCTTTGTGATACAACAAGTTTTAGTAATGATGATAATAAGTATTTAATTTGTGCTTGATCTCTTACATCATAGAAGTTTATCATTCTGTCTATTGTTTCTGCACAAGATTTTGTATGTAAAGTTCCTATTACTAAGTGCCCAGATTCTGCCATTTCTATTCCAGCTTCCATAGTTTCTCTATCTCTTATCTCTCCTATAACAAGGATATCGCAGTCTTCTCTTAAAGAGTTTTTAACACCATCACTAAATCTTAATGAATCTCTACCTTTTCCAACTTCTTTTTGAACTATAAGAGATTTTTTAGAATGATGTTTATATTCTACTGGGTTTTCTAGGGTTAGTATTTTTCTATTTTGGTTTTCATTTATATCATTTATTAAAGCATTCAAGGTTGTTGTTTTTCCAGAGTTTGTTTTACCTGTAACTAATATCAAGCCTTGTGGTTGATATGTCATTCTTCTAACTATATCTGGTACTCCAAGAGATTCATAACTTGGTAAATCATTTTTTATTAATCTCATTGTACAAGTTTGTACACCATCTGATAATGAAATATTTACCCTGAAACGAATTCCTTTGTATTCATAAGATGTATCTAATTTTCTTGTTTGATGAAATACTTCATCTTCATCTAGGTTTCCTCTAACTATGTAGTCATATACTTCGTTCATATCATCTGGAGTTAATACTCCCATTCCTTCTATTGGTCTTAAATCCCTTGATATTCTTAAAATTGGTGGGTTATCACATATCAAATGTATATCTGATGCATCTGCAGCTATTGCTGTTTCTAAAATTTTATCAATATTCATAATTTTTCCTCCTTGGTTTATTTTTAGAAAAATAATAATTTATTATTTAATTCTTGTAGATTTGTTGTTCCATTTAATACTTTTTGTATTCCATCAACAACAAGTGGTTTATAGCCTAATTCTAATGCTTTATTTCTTATTTCAATACTTGATGCACCTTTTACTAATAAATCTTTTATTTCATCTGTTATATCTAATATTTCAAATACACCAATTCTTTCGTAATATCCAGTGTTATTGCAATGTTTACATCCTACTGCATCATAAGTTTTAGTACCTTCTAGATTTATTCCTAAATTGTATTTATTAGATATTTTATTTATTATTTCCTTTTCTTCTTCTGTAAATTCCCTTTCATGTTTACATTCTGGGCAAAGTCTTCTTACTAGTCTTTGAGATATTGATGTTGCTAGTGTGCTTGCTATATCATAATCTGAAACACCAAGTTTTCTTAATCTGTTTATTACTTCAACTGAATCTATTGTATGTATTGTAGATAAAACGTAGTGTCCTGTTTGACCAGCTTGTATCGCAATTTCTGCAGTTTCTAAGTCTCTTATTTCTCCAACAAGTATAACATCTGGGTCTTGTCTTAAAACTGTTCTTAAAGAATTTGCAAATGTTGCTTTTTTCTCAATTTCTATTTGGTTTAAACCATCTATTCTAATTTCAACTGGGTCTTCAATTGTAGTAATATTTATTTGAGGTCTATTTAAGAAATCTATCATACTATAAAGTGTTGTTGTTTTACCTTCTCCTGTTGGAGCTGCAATAATTGTAATTGAGTTTCTTTTATTTATACTTTTATTTAAACTTTCTTCATTTCCTGGATAACCTAATTCAAATACATTCCTAATATCAGCATTTTTCTTTAAAAGTCTTAGCACGAATTTTTCACCATATACATTTGGTTGTGAAGATACACGAATATTGTAATCATCATATAAAAGAATTCTACCATCTTGAGATTCTTGTTTTTCTTGATGCATGTTTGATATTGCCTTTAATCTTCCTATTATTTGAGTTTGTTTTTCTTTACCAATAAAAGCTGCATTTATCAATTCACCATCTATTCTATATCTTACTCTAACTTTATCTTGCATTGGCTCGATATGTATATCACTTGCTCTTTTTTCCATACCTGTTTTTATTATACTATCAACTAAAGATGTTATGGTTCCACCTTGTGCAGATACCTCAACAGAGCTTTCAACAGCTTCACCTTCTAAGGATTTTAGATATTTTTCTATATCACTTTCAAATGTAATATAGCTTTCCATTACTAACCCTTTATTTAATAGTAACATTCTAACTGTTTCCATGTCACGGTTGTTTACTGTATTTGCGAAACATACTTTAATTTTACCAGAAGATACTTCAAATGGAACTACTTTATTCTTTTGTGCAATATCTAAAGACATATATTCTGTTATATCTAATTTTACAGTACTAGCATCCAATAAAATACCTTTAGTTCCAAGTATATCTCCAATTGCTTCTATAAGTTTTTCTGGATCTCCTAAACCTAAAATGTATAAAATATCTCCAAGCTTTCTATTAGGATGTTCTCTTTGATATTGAAGGGCTTTTTCTATGTCTGCTTCTCCAACAATACCTCTTTTTACTAATTCCACTCCTAGTGGTTGTCTTCTTTTAAGGTCCATAGTTTTGTTCCTCTCTTTCTTTTGTTTACTAAAAATATTATACAATATTTTTTAATGTTTTTGTTGATTTTTTTGTAATTACATAAAATTACCAGTTATTTAAATACATATTGAAGTTCTTTCGTTTTATCTTTTATTGTTATTGATATATTTACTGCTTCTTTTCCATTTACAAATTTTTCTGTGAATGTGCAATTATCTACACCACTTGTGATTTTAACATTATTTTGATAAATTGCCTTATTTTCTGGAATATAAGTATATTGATTTCCAGAAGAAAAAGCTATAAATGATTGAGTTTTTTTGACTTCTGCGGTTGGATCTTCAACAATAGTACCAATATCTAAAATTTTATTGTTTTCTTTATTTACTTCTTCTGAAAAAAAGCTTTCAAATTTAGTAAATTCAGCAAAATATGTGTACTTATCTTCTGAAACATCAATGTTTTTTGTAAAATATGAAGTTACTACAGTTATTATTGTTACAGTGATTAGCATTGCAATTACATATATTATAAGCGATACCATTGTAACACCTTTTTCTGATTTCATATAATCCTCCTAGGTTAATTATTATCATTTACTATAGATGTTTTTATTTGAACAGATTTTGTTTCTCCACCAACTCTATACATTACTTCTGCTGAAACAAGTTTAACTAAATCTGTTTCTGCATAATTTGGATTTGCCTCAATTTTATCTCTTGGCACATAGTTTTGAACCGTTAAAATACATGTATATCCGTCTGGAATACTTACTTTTACAGTACTTCCATCTAAATATTTATATTGTTCATTACTTCCAACTTTTACTACATTTAATCCATTTTCAGATGAAATGTTATTATCACTTATAATTGAATTATTTGTTAAAGCTATATTAAAATAATCTTGTGCTTTTACATCTTCTATAACACTTGTTGCAATAAATGTTGCATCTGATTCTCTTTCAATACTTTTTGATGATTTGGTTAAATTGAAAAATAATACAGATATTAATGACATAAATGCTAGAACTACTATTAGAGCAACTGTTATATCTATTAATGTAAAGCCTTTTTCGCTTTTAAATTTCATAAACATCCCTTTCTTTTAATGCTTTTTTAGAAAGTATTAATATATTATTTTTAAAATCCGCGGTAGCGATCAAACGAACGAAGTGAGTGCGATTTGGAGCAACTTACAGACATTTTTTAATCAGGAAGTTGCGACAGCAAGGATTTTATAAAATAATATATTGATACTTTCATAGTTTAAAATATACAGCTCCATAAAAATATAATAAAAGTATTAAATTAGACATACACATAAAATATGCAATTGGTATTGTACTGCTAATTTGTTTGTCTGATTTTAAGCTTTTGTTTTTTATATTTTTTAGTTTAATTATTAACATATAAATTGCTATTGATAAGCAAGTAGCAGTTACTGTTAAATATGCAATATATTCTTTAGTAAATATAGCCATTGTAATTAGTGTTAGTAATAATCCATTTATATATTTGTTTTTTGCAAATTTTCTTAATACTATTGTGTCTAATATTAATACTAATATGTAAAAACCTATATATATGGCATATTTATATATATTAGCCTTTTCTACTATACATAGATATACTATATATATTAGAGAAATAATTATACCAAATATAGATACACCTTTTTCAACTTTTCTATTTTCTTTGTCTATCCATGCTGTCAAAAACAAATATGTTAAAAATAGTGCAAAGAAACCAAATTTACAAAGTGCATATACATTTATATGTAATAAATCAATTCTCATAAATACAAATAATGCAAGAAAACTAGCCCCAGAAAATACTTCTAAAGCTAAATATCTTGGACTTATTTTTTGTTTACAATATCTGCATTTTCCACCTAAAAAGATATAACTTATAATTGGAAACATGTCGAAGAATCCTAGCTTATGGTTGCAGTTAGGACAATATGAGCGTGTATGTGTGATGTCTTGATGACGTGGTATTCTGTATGTTGCTAATGTGCAAAAACTTCCAAATAATGCTCCTGTTATGAATATTATTGTGTATATTATTGCTTCCATTTTACAGCTGTTACTCCTTTTATAATTTAAGCCATACACACGTAGTGTGCGTATGGCTTTTTGTTTATTTAATTTTGGTTTATTAAATTATTAAGCTGTAAAATTTCCTGCTGTTTCCCATGTTCCATCAGCCCAAGATATAGTTCCACCATTATCTACTGTTCCTACAACTTGATATGCTAAACCATCGCTTGATCTAGTAGCAACTGATTTTAAAGTAATTGTTCCTGCTTTTCCAGATGTAGAAGTAGTTCCTACTTTACTATAAACTCCTGAAAGATTAGCTAATACTGGATAAGTAGTAGTTGAATTTTCTGTTACACCAGCTACAATTTTACCACCTGCAGTAGATGATGTACCTTGAGCAGTGTTATTTACATATTTTTCTTCATACCATGTAGTCATTAAATTAGTAGCATTTAATGTAACTGCATCCTTTGCAGCTCCAACATCTTGAATTATTTTAGCTTCTCCAGCTTTGTTTGGTGCACTTTCGTTTGATGTGATAAGTGCGATTGTGATTCCTGCTAGAATCAATAATACGATAATTGTGATTACTAACGCAATTAAAGTAATACCTTTTTGATTTTTAAACATAATAATTTCCTCCTTTGTTTAAAAAAAATTTTTTATTTTTCGTATATTTCTATTTAGAATAAATTTTAGAAATATAACGTTAAAAACTAATTAATCATTTGTTTATTTTGTGCCTGTATTTTTAGAGTAATTTCCTGGATTTACTGTTCCAGGTTCTGTAGTATCTACGCTTCCGCCTGAACTTTTTGAGTTTGATGAGCTTCCACTTGAGCTGTTTGAGCTTCCACTTCCAGAACTTGCACCTGTTCCTTCGTCATCATTTTCCACAACTTCTTTTAGATAGGTGGAAAAAGGATTTGGTTTTCCAGGTTTATATTCATTTATTCTTTGATAATTGTATAAATCTCCTTGGTCTAATTCATATGTTAATATTACCTTGTCTTCATCTACTGCACCTGCTGCTTGTAAAGCTTCTTTTACATTT
>JAFRFO010000074.1 GCA_017434295.1 Clostridia bacterium | reverse complement strand
GATTTTTAATATTCCTTTTCGGTATGCATTATTGCCTAAAAATTGAAAAAACTGCTGGTTATTATGAATGTGAACATTGTCATCATAAATATTTTCCTGAATATAAAATTGTTTTTTTAGCTCCTCATATTGTAAGAACTAGATATATGAGATGTCCACATTGTAATGAAAAAAGTTGGAATAAAAAAGTAATTAGCAAATAAAAAATACCAAAACATTTCCATAGTTTTTATAAAAATAAAAAATAGCAAGTTGTAAATCACTTGCTATTTTTGAATTTAGATGGTCGAGGCGACAGGGATCGAACCTGCGACCTCATGGTCCCAAACCACGCGCGCTACCAACTGCGCTACGCCTCGATAAATAAAATATACTTAAAATGTCTTAAGCACTTATATATAATAGCATATTTACAATTAAAAATCAAGTAAAAATAATAAAAAAATCACACTTTTTTCAAAAAAATTCAATAAAATAGAAAATAGTATTGAAAAAATAATAAAATCACGATATAATAATTAGGCATGCACCAGTAGCTTAGCTGGATAAAGTGTTCGGCTACGAACCGGAAGACCGGGGGTTCGAATCCCTCCTGGTGCACCAGAAAACACCTTTTTATGAAGTTGCCATTAATGGTTTACAACATAAAAAGGTGTTTTTTATTCGTTTTAATTATTCTCTTTTTGTTACATTTTCATCATTTTGATTATTATCTGTTTTTTCTGTATTTTCTTCATTTTCTGGTAGTTTTTCTTCTTCTGTATTTGCATTATTATTTGTTTCCGATTCATTACCACTGCTTCCAGTATTCCTACTTTCTGTTTTGGTTTCATTATTGTTGTTATTTTCTATATTGTTTTCATTTTTTTCTTTTTTTGATGTTTCATTTTGTGATTGATTATTGTCTTGAGTATTTTGCATTTGTTGAGTTTCATTTTGAACAGTTTCATTTTGTTTATTATCTACAGGCTTATTTTCTGTTCCATTATTTGTATTATTACTTGAACTGGTTACCTCTGTATTTCTTATCTCTTCTTTATTATTTTTCCATGGGTTGTCCGAATCTGGGTCTGTTGGATCCCAATCTCTGCATTGAGCATTTCCAGATATCTTCATTGTTGCTGGTTTTCCAAGTGGGCCTGGATTAGAATCTTCATAGAACTCTACTGGCGTTCCATAAGGCATGTTATCAAAAATCCATTTTGCATCTGCAACAGTTAAACGAACACATCCCATAGATGCTGATGTTCCAAGCTTATCATATTCCCAATATTCCAATGTATCTGGACTATTTGATAAATATGGTACTGAGTGAAATAGTATATTTCCAACAATTCCTGTTGTATAGTGTCCCCAAACATCTCCAAATAGATATCCCCATGTTCTCTTGCCTTTAACAGAATATACTCCTGAACTTGGTGTTGCAGTTCCTGTTGAACATGTCATAGCTTTTATTGGAGACATATTTCCATCTTCCCCTACGCTATATATTGTTACAACATTTGCAGTATTGTTTATTTTGATATAATAACCTGTTTTAGAGGATTTATTTTCAGTATTTTTTTCTTTTTCAACTTCTTCTGCTTTCTCAGGTGCATCTAATACTTCATTTTCTTTTTTATCAATACCTATTAGTAAAATTTCTTCTTGCGTTCTTGACTCTCCAGCTTCACTTGTATCTAAAGTTTTACTGTTTACAGTTGTTGTTTTGTTTTTGCCTTTATTACTTCCTACAATTAACACAATAATTGTTGTTATAATTGTTAATATAATTCCCAAGCCACATATTAATAATTCCATTTTTTCTTCATTTCTTACTCTTTTTCTCATTAACATCTCCTATATTAAAAATAATAATTAATATATTAATTTTTTCTTGTTGTTATATAAATATATTATATCTTTATTTCTTCTTTTTCTTTTGTTATATTATCTTCTTTCTTAATATATTTAATGTGTTCTATATTGCTATATTTACTTCTTTCACACATTGTTTTATAAGCAATATTTCGTAATTGTTCTTTTTGCTCTTTAGGTGTTAAATTCTTATCTGGGAAAAATGGACCATCTATGTACATTACAATTCTTATTTTATCATTATTTTTTCCATATGCTTGATATGTATTAGTTGCACAAAATATTGGTACATTATACTCTACTGGATATTTAAATGATACTGATTTAAATGGTCTTATTTTTGTATAATATGGCCAAATGTGTGCTTCTGGAAATATTGTTATTGAATATCCTTGTTTTATTCTTGTTTCTATTGCATTTAAGAAATTTTTCATACCACTTCGTTTGGTTGGAATTGGTATTGCTCCTAAAGTTTGTACAAAATTCCCCATTCCTTTTATTGATACATTTTCTGGATTTACTATCATATAATTTCTTTTGGGATATAAGCTATTACTAATAAAAAAAGTATCTCCAAAGCTTTGCGTATGATTTCCATATACAAAAAATCCTTTTCTTTTATATGGTTTATATTTTTCTTTTCCAACTACTTTAAACTTAAATTTTATTTTTGAATATCCTATTTTAATTGGTAAACTTAAAATTTGATGTACGAAAAAAGAGCCTATATTCCATAATGGATTTTTGTGAATATACTTATATTTTTCGTCTATTTCACGTGGCTCTATTTTTACCGTAGAAAATTCTTCATTTAATTCGTCAGAATAATAAATTACTGTTCTATTATCCATTTACATTTTCCTTTTCATCGTTTTGAATTGTTGTGTATTCTAATGGTTTTTTGTAAAACTCTTCATATATATTTTTCCAAATTTCATAATTCTTATTTTTCATGAATTCTATATTTTCTCTGTCACTTAAGTCTTCTCTTGGATAGATTGGTTTTTCAATATTTATTATATATTCTTGTACTGGAAAACCATCTTCCCCAATTATTTCACTGTCTTCCATTGTTATAAATATTGGAAGAACTGGTACTTTATTTCTTGTTGCAAATTTATATGCTCCATTTTTTAAAGGTTTTGGTTTTCTATAATTCCACCACATACTTTGTTCAGGATATATTAAAATAAAGTCATTTCTTTGTAATATTGTATTTACTGCTTTCATGAACTCTACCATTGTTTCTTTACTTGAACTTAATGGAAGTGTATCACAATTTCTAAAGAAGAAACCATATAAACCAGGGAAATTAGTATAGTTTCCTTCTCTAATTACTTTATATAATCTTCTTACTTTGTTTTGTTTTGAAAGCTTAAATACTTTTTCTATTGCTAAAGAATCAAAAGGATTAAAATGATTACATGTTATTATTGCCCCACTATTTAAGTTAATCATGTTTTCCATACCTTTTATTTCTTTTATTATTAATTTATTATTCTTTAATAAATCATTTACAAATACTTCTCCAACTGTATAGGCAATTCTACTTTTTATTCTACTTGTTCTTTTTTCTTTTAAATAGTCTACATCTTCTTTTTGAAGTGTTATTGTTGGTGGATCGTCTTCTACATCTACATCAAACATGCCTTTTTTTTCTAAGTTTTCTATTTTTTTTAATATTTTTATTCTATCTTGGCTTTTTTTTACATCTTGATGTTCTTTTGCTTGTCTATCATCACCAACACAATTTGCTTCAAATTGTGCTAAATCTTTTAACGCTATATATTTTTCTATATCTCTAGCTCTATCTATATCTCTATATGTTTTTAATATTTGTAATATATCTTCATAATATTCTGTTTTCTTTGCATATTCCCAGAAATACTCTTGATATAACACATTATCAAAGTGCCATGGTTTGTATATTAATAAATAGTGAATTATATTTAAATCCTTTTCTTTTCTTGGAGTATCTGTTGGATGAGGCTCTACCTCCCAACTTGAATCTATGTATTTAATTCTTCCTTTACACATTCTATTTATATAATCTTGATCTTGTGCTACTTTATATTTTATAGTTTCTAGTAAATATATAAATTTAGATTGAAAGTCTATTTTTCTCATTTCGTTTAAATTCATTACTAGTATTCCTGCATTAATGTAATCTTTAACGTTTTTCATTCCAATAACTTTTTCTGCATATTCGGTTAATTCACTAGATATTTGCATTGCTTCACAAGGAATTGCACCAATTAGATTATCTTCTATATCTGTATTGTATAATTTAGATATATCTCCTAATATGACTATATCGCAATCTAAATATAATACTTTATCATATTGAGGATATAGATTTGGTATAAATAATCTATAATATGTAGTATTTGTATAATAATCACGTGTGTAAAATTTATCTTGTAATTCCTCTAAATATATATTCAAATCAACAAATTCTATAGATACTCTTTTATTTTCATATTTTAAAATTTTTTGTTTATTTTCTTCACTTATATTTGTATATAGTACTCTAATTTCATAGTTATATAATTTTGATGCATTTTTTAACATTGATTGTAGAGTTACTGCTAAAAATGGAATATATCCATCATCTACTGCAAAGAAAATTGGTATTATTTTATTATTTTGACTCATCCTAAATTTTAACCTCCATTTGTTTTTCGAATTTTTCTTTCCATTTAAGATATTCGTTTAAATCATCATCATAAGCAAAACATTTAAGGTCTTTATGTACATTTTCTATATGCCATTGTTTGTAGTTTTTAACCCTTGGATATGGTGTAACTAAAAGTCTTTTACAAAAATGACATATTACTGTGTTTGGATCATTAAATCTATGTTGTTCATTATAAATTCTTGGTAATATTAATTTTTTTGTTGTTGACCAAAAAATAGCATCTTGATCTGCAAATAGCATTTTTTTTGTTTTTATTTTTTTTCTTGCTTTTTCCAAAAGACCTGTTTCTTTCATTTTTTTCATGTTAAATAAAAGCATTCCAGCATTAATATAGTCCCATCTAATAAAATAATGTCCATATTTTTCTTGTACTGCTGCATATTCATAATCTGTTATATCTGTATTATATAGTTCACCTATATCTTTATTTGCCATCATATCAATATCTAAATATAGTAATTTATCTGGCATATTTGGAACTAAGTCTGCTAATAATCTTAATAATGTATATGGTGTACAATATGCATTTTCATTTTTGCATTTTCCAAATTCTTTTTCATAAATTTTTGTTACATCAACTTTTTGAACTTGGTTTTCTGGATTTTTAGTTTTTACAACTTCGTTTAAAAATTCAATTTGTTTATCTTCAATAGGTACAAATTCTGGTTTTACTCTTGTTAAATCCATTGTAAATATATAACAATTAATTGGCTCTTTTGTCTTGTTTGTAATTGATATTAGTTCTGTTAGAGCTCCATCAAATACTTTTTTATTACCACTTAATAATATATTTATCATACTTCCTCCACATTTTTCTTTTCTCTTATTTGGTTTATTGCTACTAATATTCCACTTATTAGCATAAATAAGTAGAAGTTTATACCCCTATTTAATAATGTTGCACTCTTTATCATGTTTTCAGGATATATATTTGTAAATATTGCAACAAATGCTCCTTCACTTACTCCAACTGAACCAGGTGATGGTATTCCAGATACTGTTGCAAATAATACTGATTGCATTGTTACTATCTCTAAAATACTATGTTCATCAAAACCTAAAGCTCTATATGTCCAATATGCCACACTGTAATTTAGTAAAAATTGAATTAATGTTGTTAATACTATTCTTACCATTAATTTTTTGTTTTTCTTTATATATTTAGCACTTCTTTGATAATTTCCTAATTCTCTACCAATTTTTTTAATTTTTTTGTCCATATTTTTTACTCTAAAAAATTTCATTATTCTTATTGTTACTTTCATTAAAAATCTTGATAATCTTTTAGAGAATATTGCTATTAATAAAATCATTAATGCTATTACATTTAGCAATAATCCTACTACTAATAATATTACCATCATTTTATTTAAATACTTATAATTAAACAAAACGCTAACTAATGCAACCGATATTGTAACAATTTGCATACTTGTTAGATTTATAAGTAATGCTAATGTTGAATGTCCTACGGATAAACCATCTTTATGCATATAATATATTTGCATAGGTTGTCCCCCACTTGCTGCTGGTGTTATTCCACTAAAGAAAAAACCTATTAATGCATATTTTATTGAACTTTTAAATTTTATTTTATTACCTAATATTTTTAAAGTTCTTCTAATATTTACCGCTTCTAGAATAATATATACCACCATACATATTATTCCTACTATTATAAATAATCCATTTGACTGACCAATTATTTGAAATATTTCTGCTGGATCTTGGTCTTTTAGCATTATCCATAATGTTAATACTATTAATAAGGCAAATAATATGAAGTTTCTTACCATTTTTTTGGTACTACTATTTTTCATGCTAAACCTCTTTAAACAATTTTCTACATTATATCATATTATTTTCTTTTTGCAACTTTTTTATTTGCGGATTGATTGTTTTTATTGAAATTTTTTTATTTTTATATATATACATAATATGAAAATAAATATTACTTTTTTGCATAATATTTTTGATTTTTGTATAAAAATTTGTGTTTTTTATAATAAATATTAATTAATTTTATGTAAAATTTGCTTTTTCCCAAAATTTGTGTTATAATTAATTGAAATCACATAAGGAGGAATGACCCCATGGCAGATATGAAAAATGATGTAGCAAAGGCAGCAGAGGAACTTGTCAAGTTCACTTTTTTTGCAAGAAACAAAGATCTTTCAAAAAAAGAGATCTGCGGAGGTCCTATTTATGCCACCGTTTATATAGACGGAAATATTATTACCGTTTATACAACGTTGTCAGAAGAGGACGTTACTCGCTACCGTGAGTCAACTGTTTTTGACTTCATCTAATATTTCAGCCGTCGCAGTATAATGCGACGGTCTTTTTTTATTTTCTACCTAGCTGAATAGATATTTCTTTATTAATTCTTCCTCTATTTATTGTTATAGTTATGGTATCTCCTGGATTTTTTGTATAAATATATTGTTTTAAATCATTCATTGTTTCAATTTCTGTTCCATCAAAG
>JAFRFO010000073.1 GCA_017434295.1 Clostridia bacterium | reverse complement strand
TGCTAATTTTTTTATAGCTTCTATATTTGGCTCACGCATATCTAATTCATATTTAGATATTGCTGCAGATTCTACTCCTAGCCTATTTGCCACTTCTTTTTGAGTAAAACCATTTTTTTCTCTTAAATATCTTATTCTTTCTCCATTTGTCATGATTTTTTCTCCTTCTTCTACCGTATGTTTAAATTTTATCATATCCATTTTGGAAAGTCAATCAAATATTGATATTTAGGATAATTTTAAACGTATAAAGTTTTACAAAGGCAAAAAAATTTTAAAAACTTTTGAAAAAGGTATTGCCTGGTTATCCATTTTGGATTATTATATATATATCCAAAACGGATAACCAGAATTTGAAAGGAGGTTTATAGCAAAATAAAAGAGTTTATTTTTTACTTATACGTTATCCAAAATGGATATATAGAATTTCAAAGGAAGACAAAAATTATGAATGATAGTTTTAGTGAAGAACTTAAGAAAGAATTAGTAAAACAAGCTGTAAAGAGCTTAGAAGATCCATTTAAAATGCTAACAGTGAAAGATGTTGCAAAAGATTTATATATGGGAGAGAACAAAACAAACGAGATATTTAATCGTGCAGACTTTCCTTCTGTAAATATAGGCAAAACAAGAAAAATACAAAAAATCGCGTATATTTTATGGAAGATGAATTTAGAAAAATTGAAAGATAACAACAAAATAGTACAAGAAAGTCAGGTAGTTCCATCAGTAGTGCAAATGAACTATTATCTAATAGAGCCGACGGTGCTACAGAATATATACGATTGGAACAAACAAATGAAGGAAGAAAATGTTAATATAAGAGCACTAATTCGAAAAATTTCTTCGGATATAGAGATGGACAACATGAATTTGAAAGAAAAGCTACCCCAAATAATATCAGAAAGTATGGAGAAAGAATTTCAAATTATGAAGCAGAAATTACAAGATTCAGAGGAAGAGCAAACTTTGAAATTCAAAAAAATAAAATGGAAAACAAGGTTGATAGCATTCTCTCTGGGATTATTGCTATCAGCAATATGGTTTCTAACCACAAATAAACAAAAGACCTAGAAGTCGAATTAGAAGATATAGAACTTTATCAAAACAAGCAATGAAAGAATATGCAATAAAAAAAGCTAATTCTAGTAGTTTTGATTGGTTTGATGAAGAGGAAGATGAAATGTAGGGAAAATTTGCAATTTTACATAAAATATGCTATAATTAATGTATAAGTGGGAATTCGCCCACAGTACATTGAAAACCGTATAAGCAGGAGGTATCATTATGAAAAATTACAATGAGATTATGGCTAAAGTAACAGAAACAGAGTTGGGGGTTAAAGAACTTCGGGAACTTGTTGAAGCTCTGATAGAGGAAAATACTATGTTGCGTGAGCAACTGGGGATGCCTGTTAACGTCGTTAATGATAATCTATCACTGGATGAAGCTTTTAATACAATTTCCTGGAATAATTCTTACAAAGATGGTCATAGGCAGGAGATTAGGGCATTTAATTGCTTTGTTAGAGCTGATTATAAAAAAATTAGTGATTTTAAAGGCAAAAGCATTTATGATTTGGTTGCAACTCGTAACGCTAATGTTAAATCATGTGCAATCATGATTGTTCTTTTAGAACATTTCGGCGTGGAAATTGATTTGAATTGTAGAGGTAAATATGGAACCGAAATCAAAAAAGTTCGTGAGGAATTACCCAAAGTCAGAGATAGCATCATTTTTACAAAGTAACCTCCTGTCATATACAGTGAGGTTTTCAAACGGAGCTCCTTCCATTAGGGAGCTCTGTTCATTTTCTAGCTATAAAATATTTTTGAATGCAATTATTACATTCAAAAAATAAAACCTGAATGCAATAATGAATGCAGTAGCACAAATATAGAGGAATTTTGAGAAAGTTGGAAAAATAAAAAAAGGCTTAAAATAGCCTAATAAAAGTTTAAGGAGCTTGTATAAAGCTCCTTTTTATGGTCGAGGCGACAGGGATCGAACCTGCGACCTCATGGTCCCAAACCACGCGCGCTACCAACTGCGCTACGCCTCGATAAATAAAATATACTTAAAATGTCTTAAGCACTTATATATAATAGCATATTTA
>JAFRFO010000007.1 GCA_017434295.1 Clostridia bacterium | reverse complement strand
AGCGATAATTATAGCATTTGTATCATTGATAATAGTGGCATATATATATTGGATGTTTTTAATTGCTCCTATTGTTAGAACAAATAATTTTGCAAGTCAAAATGTAAGTTTTAAGCAATCAAATGAAGATCCAATATTTAAGATTAAAGAAATAATGCTTTATAGTAGTGCAAATGGAAGTGATAAAAGCAAGGGCGAAGTTTTAAAGGACCTAGATGTTCATCAATACACAGATATTTCAATTACAATAGATAATAAATTTGCAATGCAAGATTTAAGTAACAAAAATTCAGTTAGTGAATTATATATTGACAATATTAAAATCGAAAAAACTGCTAACAAAGGCGAAAGTGCTTTGAATTATAAAACACCATATGATTTTGGAATTTATAAAGATACTATTCAGCCAACTGACAGAATAGATTTTAGAATTTTGCATACCAACGAAGATAACAAAGATAACGATTTTTCAACTCCAACTTTTTTTACAGATTGTTCTAATCCAATTACTTTGGGGTATATGAATAAAAATGTTAAAACAAATTGTGAAATAACAAAAAGTAATCAAAAAATAGAATTTAATGGAAAGCTATTAGAAGCTGCCGATATTCCAATAGAAGATGTTGCTTATAAATTAAGTTTTCAAATCCACTTGAAAAATAGTTTGGAAGAATCTTATGTTTATACTGTGGATTTAAATATGCCTCTTCAAGATGATAATTCTAGTATTTACGATGGTTATATTTTTAAGGTTATGAATAATCAAGCAAAAGAATATTATTTCTTGAAAGAATAAAAAACGGTCAATTGGTTCCGGGTTTAATTTGACAGAAAACGGTCAATTTAAACCCGGAACCAATTGACCGTTTTTTTTATTTTTTTCTTGCATTTTTCGACAATATATATTAAAATAAAAAACACAAAATGATATAAATAATAAAAATATAAATATATATATCACAAAAAGTAAAAAACTTTTTTAAAATAGGTTACCAAAAAAGACAAAAACTGCCGTGGACAAGTAGTAAAATATGCCTATAAAAAGTTTGAGAGGTGATAGGGATGTTTCAAAATTTAGATGGAGTTGCAGCTGATAACAACAGCAATTACTCTACAAAAAAAATAAAAAAATTGAATATTCTTGCAAATGTTTTTGAATTAAGAAACATTGCGGTTTACGTTGTTGCTTTTATGGTATCAATGGTAGGTTTAGGAGGCGACTTTTCTCCATTTAGTGTAAGTATTTTTGCAGCTTGCTTTGCAAATTCAATTCCACTACTTGGTGTTGTTGCTGTATCTCTTGTTGGAACTGGCATAAGATTTGGTTTAACAGGATTACTTTCTTACATGCTTACTAGTTTGGTAATGATTGCAACTTTCTTTATTTTTAAGCCTAGATATAATGAAGAAATGAGAAATGAAAAGGTCAAAGTTGCTAAAAATGTACTTATTGCAACATTTATTGTTCAAATGGCAAAGTTGATGATGTCAGGCTTTACAATTTATGATTTCTTGGTTGGTATTACCTTTTCGGTTATTTCTCTAGTGTTTTACAAGATTTTTGTTAATTCACTTGTTGTTTTACAAGATTTTAGAGAAAAAAGAGCTTTTTCTATTGAAGAAGTTATAGGAACAAGTTTATTAATCGCTATTTCCGTAAGTTGTTTCGGCGACTGGAGCATAATGGGATTTAGCATTAGAAATATTTTAAGTATTTTAATTGTAATGTTTATGGGATGGAAGCATGGCATACTGATAGGAACAACTACTGGTGTTACAATTGGCGTAACCATTGGAATTATTGCATCTACTGAACCAATTATGATTGCTGCTTATGCAATTTCAGGTATGGTTGCAGGAATTCTAAATAGATTTGGAAAAATAGGTGTTATTGTTGGATTTGCACTTGGAAATGTAGTATTGGCTTATGCTTCAAATGGATACACCATAGAACTGATTCATTTTAAAGAAATTCTAATAGCTTCAATTGGATTACTTGCAATTCCTAAAAGTGTTCATGTTGATATCGAAGAATTTATGCAAGATGGATCAAAATTCTTGCCTGGCTTTAACAATCGTGGGTTGAATCGCAGTAAAGAAGCTGCTGAACAGCTAAACAATGTTTCAGAAACGATTCAGGAGATGGCTAAAACTTATAAGCAAGAAGCTTTTAATAATGTTGGTGAAAAGAGTTTGGATAACAATAAAAAAGTCTTTTTAACGGAGCTTTTAGATAGTTTGGAGCCATACAAGCAAAACATGTTGTATGACGATTTAGCTGATGTTGATGGTAAAATTGATGATGATATTTTTCAATATTTAATGGACAAGCAGGAAATTGACAAGGCAAGTTTAATTGATATTTTTGCTAAAAATAATAGTTATATTATTGAATCAAATGATAACAATATCAGCAGAAAATTAACTACACATATTAATCAAATTGTAAGATGTATAAATACTGCATTTAAGCTTGCTAAGACCAATTTTGTTTGGATGAAGAAGATTGAAGAACAAAAACAAAACATTGAAGCACAGCTAAATAGTGTGTCTAAAGCAATTTCAGGTATAGCTAAAAACATGGAAAATGACATTGAAAAAGAGGTTCAATTTGGCAATGAAAAGACTGAAATACTTGAAAAACTTAAACTAAAAGGGGTTGAAGTTGAAGAAATTGCAATTAAAAAGGATGGAAGATATATTGTAGAAATTTATTTGCAAAATTTTGAAAATGAAATTGAAAATGAACTAATTGAAAAAATTGTGTCAAATGTTTTAAATGAAAGAATTATAATTAATGAAGATGCTTGTATTGGTAATAAAATTAGTTTAATATCAGATGATAAATACATTATGGCAATAGGTACAGCATGTAAAACTAAAGATGGTGTTGATGTTTCTGGTGATAACTTTATTAACACAAGGCTAAAAGATGGAAAATATTTAATTGCTTTAAGTGACGGAATGGGATCAGGTAAAGAGGCAAACGAGAGTAGTATTCAAGCATTAGAAATGCTAGAAAACTTACTTATGACTGGTTTTGATAAAAATTCATCTATGGAATTAATTAATAGTAGCTTGATAAATAAAAATGAAGAAATATTTGCAACACTTGATATTGCTATTGTTGACTTATATGCCGGAACAATTGAAATGATAAAAAGTGGTGCATGCCCTACATATTTTAAGAGTGGTAAAAAAGTACAAGTTATTAAATCAAAGTCACTTCCAGCTGGCATGATACAAGACATGAAACTAGAAATATTTGAAAAAGATATTGAAAATAAAGAGATAATGATAATGTGCACAGATGGTGTGCTAGATTCAAATGTTGAATATAAAAATAAAGAACTTTGG
Source organism: Clostridia bacterium (assembly GCA_017434295.1). Classification (GTDB taxonomy): domain Bacteria; phylum Bacillota; class Clostridia; order TANB77; family CAG-508; genus CAG-269. The sequence continues at coordinate 2,612 of JAFRFO010000007.1, read as the reverse complement.
ATTAAGTATTTGTTAGAAGATATGGAAACAGACAATACTAAGAAAATGGCTGATTTACTTTTAAATGAAGCTGTTGACAACAACTTTGGTACACCAAAGGATGACATGAGCGTTTTTGCTTGCAAATTTAGGATTAAGGAATAACAAACTTTTGGGGACAAACTTTTGGGGACACTTCCCAAAAGTTTGGTTTCATTTTTTTGAAAAATATTTTGTCGAATTTTGCGATGAAAAACACTTGCAAAATTATAAAAAAAGTATTATATTATCACATGCAAAATAAAAAAAGAATAGGGGGATTGAAGTGACAACTTTTTTTGGAGGAGTTTTTATTGACCAGAAAACACTTGAAACTGCTGGGATAAACTATCCAATAAAATTAGAGTATTACAAAAGAATTAACGAGGATGAATTTTTTAAAGAAAACGCAGCAAAATATGGGGTAAATATAGTAAAAACGGAGTATAAACATGATAAAACGATTGTGGAGCAAAAATGTATTAAATATCTAACAAATGATGAAACAAGAGCAAATTATTTGCTTAAGATTCTCAAAGAAAATTTTGTAACACCAATAGAATTGGACGAAATTGTTTCAGACTTTTCAAAACAACTTTTATGAAAGGGGACGCATATTACGAACGTTCCCTTTTGCATTGTCTTAATAGATAGTAAAGTAATAGATGTTTATCAAAATTTTAAAAGTTAAGTATTTTTTGACAAGTTTTTTAAAAGAATTTTTAATTATAGGTTTAAAAGAATTTTTAAAATGCTTGCAATTTTTTAAAATATGGTCTAAAATACAATAGAAATAAAATAATGAAAGGAATTAATATGGCGGAGAAATTAGTTATAGTGGAATCACCTGCTAAGGCGAATACCATAAAAAAATTTTTAGGTGGAAGCACAAAAGTTGTGGCTTCTATGGGGCATATAAGAGATTTGCCTAAATCTAAACTTGGAATTGATATAAATAAAAATTTTGAGCCTGAATACATAAATATTAGAGGAAAGGGAGATTTGATAAAAAACTTAAAAGCTGATGCTAAACAGGCTAAAAAGATTTATATTGCAACCGACCCTGACCGTGAAGGAGAAGCAATTGCATGGCATTTGGCTTATATTTTACAAGATGAAAAGGCAAAAATTAGTAGAGTTACTTTTAATGAAATTACAAAAAATGCTGTTCAACAGGCTATAAAAGAACCTAGAGATATTGATGTGGATGTTGTTAACGCACAACAGGCACGTAGAGTTTTAGATAGAATTGTTGGTTATAAAATAAGTCCAATCCTTTGGAAAAAGGTCAAAAGAGGCTTGTCTGCTGGACGTGTTCAATCTGTTGCAGTTAAATTGATTGTTGATAGAGAAGAAGAAATTGAAAATTTTAAGCCAGAGGAATATTGGAATTTATATGCAGATTTAAAAACTCAAAAGGTAAAGAAGTCTTTTGAAGCAAAATTCTATGGAAAAAACGGCAAAAAAATTGATGTTCATAGTCAAAAAGAAATTGATACAATTTTAAAAGACTTAGAAAATGCAAAATATATTGTAGATGAAGTGAAAAAAGGCGAAAAGAAAAGAACTCCTGCACCTCCATTTACAACAAGTACAATGCAACAAGAAGCTTCAAGAAAACTTGGTTTTACTTTAAAGAAAACTATGTCAGTTGCACAAGGTTTGTATGAAGGTGTAAAAATTCCAGAAAAAGGCACTGTTGGTTTGATTACTTATATGAGAACTGACTCTACAAGAATTTCTGAAGTTGCAAGAGCTGCAGCTAAAACACAGATTGAAGCTACTTATGGAAAGAACTATTATGAGAATAGATATTACAGAACAAATAAAGATGCACAAGATGCGCATGAAGCTATAAGACCTACATATATTGATTTAGAGCCAGATTTTATTAAGGATTCTTTAAATAAAGATCAATATAAATTATACAAATTAATTTATAATAGATTTATTGCAAGTCAGATGTCTCAAGCTGTTTTTGACACTGTTCAAGCAAATATCAAGGCAAATGATTATGACTTTAAAGCAAATGGTCAATCTATTAAATTTAAAGGGTTTATGGCTGTATATGTTGAAGGAACTGATTCTAAAGAGGAAGAAACTGAAGGGATGCTTCCAGAATTAAAAGAAAAACAAGAGCTTGAATTGGTAAATCTTAATCCAAAACAAAGCTTTACAGAGCCACCTGCAAGATATACAGAGGCTAGTTTGGTTAAGACACTTGAAGAAAAAGGGATAGGTAGACCAAGTACATATTCTCCAACAATTACAACAATTTTAGAGAGAAGATATATTGAGAAAATTCAAAAACAACTTAGCCCAACAGAACTTGGAAAGATTGTAAATAAATTACTTACAGAGAATTTTAAAGATATAATAAATGTAGAATTTACAGCCAAAATAGAAAATGAATTTGATGAAATATCAGAAGGAAAGATGGTTTGGAAGGACATGATTGCAGATTTCTACTGGCCTTTTGAAAAAGAACTAGAGAGGGTAGAAAAAGAAATCGAACATGTAAAACTTGTAGATGAAGTTTCTGATGTACCATGTGAAAAATGTGGTAGAATGATGGTATATAAATTTGGTAGATT
>JAFRFO010000001.1 GCA_017434295.1 Clostridia bacterium | reverse complement strand
TTAAAAAATAGCAAATTTTTTATATTGTTTTAGAAATTCAACAAAATATGTAAAACCATTTTTCTTATTAATATTGGAATCAACAATTATATCATAATAACCTAAAATATTTGAAGTTGTTGAATCTATTAATTCTATTCTTACATTTCCAATTTTAAAACCTTGAAACACAGGTGCTTCTAATGTTTTGGTACATTCAAATGTAAATCGTATTTTATCTTTCAATTCTTTTTTTATAGGAATGATAGGGTATTCTAATTTCTCAAGTTTTAAACTAATATTATTATTTTCTCCTTTAATAATATTAAAAAAATCTAAATTATCCTTTTTCCAAGTGTTAAATTCATTATCTAAAATACTTTGAACATTAACGGGTTCATATGTTTTAAAAGAATACTCAATTAGTTTTATACTATCCTGAGTTCTAAATTTTTTTGTATCAGCTCCAAGTACAACACATATTATATCTAAATTATTTCTTTTACAGGCTGTTACTAAACATCTATTAGCTCCATTTGTAAAACCAGTTTTTATACCATAAACACCATTTAAATTACCAAGAAGTTCATTAGTATTAGAAATAGTTTTGGGATAGCCATTAATAGTTATTGTTTTAGTTTTTGTACTAACTATTTTTAAAAATGTTTCATTATCTAAAGCATATTTTGAAAGTAAAGCAAGTTCATATGCTGTTGTATAATGATTTGCAGAATCAAGTCCATGTGGAGTTTCAAAATTTGTATTTTCTAAATTTAATTCTTTTACCTTTTTATTCATTAGTTCTGCAAAACCTTCTATACTTCCACTTGTGAATTCAGCAAGTGCTACGGCAGCATCGTTTCCAGAACATAACATCAAACCATATAATAAGTCATTTACTGTAATTTTATCTCCAGTTTTTAAGCCTAATCTTGATCCGCCAGTTCCTGCAGATTTTTTAGAAACTTCAACAGTATCAGTTAAATTACAATTTTCTATAACAATAATACTAGTCATAATTTTTGTAGTACTTGCCATTTTAAGCTTTTCATTTTCATTTTTTCCAAATAAGACCGTATTTGAATTTCTATCTAAAACGATTGCTGAACGAGAGTTAATTGAAGGCAAAGAGGAATCTTTTTCGCTTTTTGTTGATGTTTCTAACAATTGTTCTTGAATTGTTTTATTAGAATCAATATTTTCTGAAATATCATCTAAATCATCAGCAAAGACAGAAGGGATAAAATAGACTGATAATATAGTTAAAACTAAAAAAATATAAAGAATATTCTTAAACTTAAACATAAAAAATTCTTTCCTTTCTTACTATAATTTAATCTATTCACTGATATAAAAAATATTATAAAAAATAAAAATTTAATATTGCCTTAGGGATATATATAAACTCACATTTAATTCACATAAAACCTTGATTTTTTAACGAAAATGTAATATAATTGTAATATAAGACATATTTTTTATGTTGCAAATAAAAAAAATGCTTCCGTAAGGGGAAAATAGATGATATTTTTATGCAAAAAAAATACCTCAAAATATGGTATTGACTTTGTTTTAAATAAGAGTACAATATAAATAAGAAAATGTGCCATAAAAGTAAAGGAGAGTAAAGTATGAAAGTTAAAAAATTATTAATTAGCCTAATATTAGTAGCAATAGCTATGGCAATTACATTTAGTTCCAGTGTATTTGCAGAATCAGATGCAGACATTACTAAATTTGTTGAATTGAATTTAGAATTAATGCCAGGAATTGATTATGGAATTGATAGAGTGGAAGGAACAGAACGAGGATGGTCTGTAATCACAAAAATAGGTGTTATGGATGGCTCTAGTTATAAAAGATTATATAATGCTTATTGTGCTGATAGGAATAAAGGCTTTGAAAATAGAGAGCAAATCACATCAGTACCAGAGAAGTATATAGATGAATATAATAAAAGATATGATAATAACGAGATTCAAAATCATTTGAGTAATTATAAACAGATATTATCACTTGCAGACATAATGTATCTTGACGAAACTGATAATACAATTGATAATGTTGATTATAAGAATTATATAAAACCAGTAATTAATTTATTTTTAATAAATACATTACCTGATTATACTAATAGTGACGTTATATTTGAATTTGGATATGGTATGACTAAAGAAGAATACTTAAATAAATATGTTGCTGGGGAACCATTTGATACTGAAAGAGGTACTGTTACTCCAGTTCTTATTACTCCTGAACAAATACGTGCAGTACAACAAGTAACTTTATGGCATTATACTAATGGTGATACTGCATCAATGACAGGTAATTCTAATAGTTTTTTATATTATCAAACTCAAATTAATGGTGATATTATCTCATTAGCAGATGATGGAGATGTAAATCATTCAAATCAAAATTTGCAAGCTAGATTACTATTTGAGTATCTTAAGAGTGAAGCTGATAGAAAAGCAGACTTAAATGAATTTGGAGTAAATGATGTTTATTTATATTTAGATGATACACCAGGTGTAGATGATGAGCAACCTATTTTATTAGTTAAAAAAGCATATAAAGAATTTGACTTAGCATTAAGAAAATTTATAACAAGTGTAAAAGACAAAAATGGAAATAATGTTTCAATTGATTCAAGAGAACCAGTAGTAATTGATTCATTAGGTAATGTTGAGGATTTAACAGGAACAGGTTTAAAAGATGGAGAAAAAACAGCTAAAAAATCTCATACTAAAGAACCTCTTAAAGTTAAAAAAGGATATACAGTAGTATATACAATTAGAGTATATAATGAAGGAACAGTTAATGGTTATGCAAAAGAAGTAACAGATTATTTACCAGCAGGATTAACACTTAAGGAATTCACACCAGGTGATAGAAGCATAAATGATATTAATGGATGGACGACAGTAGATGGAAAAACAATTATTACAACAAAATTAGCTTCAACAGAATTAACTGCAGCAAACAGAGATTGGACAAAATTTGATGCAGCAGGAAAAGATGTATACTATACAGATTTACAAGTTGAATGCGTTGTAAACTCAAATGCAAAATCAAATAATTTAAGAAATATCGCAGAAATTACAGATTCAGAAGGTGTACATGGAGAAAAAGATGTTGATTCTAACATAAATGAAGAAAAAGGAAATGTTCATACTGATGATTATAACCCAATACATCCAACTGATGGTAGAGGCGAAGAAGATGATGATGACTTTGAGGATTTAACATTAAACTTTGACTTAGCATTAAGAAAATACATAACAAAAATAGAAGATAAAAATGGAAAAGTTATAAAATCTAAAACAGATTTAATAGGTAGAAATCCAAACAGAGACAATGGAATTGATGAATCAACAATAGAAAGTACAACAGGAACAACACCAACAACAGCTACATATAAACATAAAAAAGATCCAGTATCTGTTCAAACAGGATACTTTGTATATTATACATTAACTGTCTACAACGAAGGTGAAGTTGATGGTTATGCAACACAAATAAAAGATCAATTACCAGAAGGATTAAGATTTGTTGATGTAGTAAGTGGAGATTTTGAACAAAGTGGAACAGTTGGTAATGACAATTTATTAGTATTAAAAAGAAAATCTGGTTTGGAAACACAAAAATCTTATGAAGAAGGAAAATTAGTTAAAAATAGTGAAAGTGTTGTAATTAAATGCGAAGTTACTGGAAAAGTATCTAATAAAATACTAACAAACTTAGCATGGATATCTACATATTATAATAATGATGAAGGAATAACTATATCAGAAGATTTAGACTCCCATTCTACAACACCTGATGAAAAACCAAGTAAATCTGAACTAGTAACAGATGAAGTTGGATACATTAATGAAATTAAAAATCAAAATAAAGAATTAAATAATTCTTCAAGTTATTTTGAAGGTCAAGAAGATGATGATGACTTTGAAAAAATAGTTATAGAAAACTTTGACTTAGCATTAAGAAAATTTATTACTGAAATTAAAACAAAAGCATCAGATTATAATGAAATACACGAATACAAACTTTCAGAAGATAGAGTACCTTATGTAACTGGAGAAAATGTTACATATAAAGATCCTATAACAGGAGAAACAAAAACTGAAACAACAACAGCTCAAAAGAAACATTACAAAGATAGAATTAAAGTAGCAAAAGGAGATAAAGTATTATATACAATAAGAGTATATAATGAAGGTTATGTACCAGGTTATGCAGCTGAAGTAACAGATTACTTACCAGATGGATTAGATTTTATTAAAGATAGTAGTGTAAATAGTGTTTGGAATTATGATGAAGCAACAAGAAAAATTACAACTAATGAATTTGCATCAGTATTATTAAGCCCAGCTAATGGGGATTGGTCAAAAATTAAAGAAGCTGGTCAAGATGTTTATTATACAGATGTAACAGTAGAATGTATAGTAAATGATAATGCTACATCAGATGTAAATAGCTTAAGAAATATTGCTGCAATTACAAAATATAAAGATAGAGATGGAAACGAAATTACAGATATAGATTCTGAAGATGGTCAAATAGATACTGAAAATTATAATCCAAAAAATCCAACAGAAGGTATTGGAGAACAAGATGATGATGACTTAGAAAATTTAAAATTAGTTGAATTTGACTTAGCATTAAGAAAATTCATAACAAAAGTAGAAACACAAGATGATAATGGAACAACAGTGAAAGAAAGAGTAATAACAGATAGAGTACCACAAGCAAGCATTGATGAAACAACTGGTAAAATTAGATATGATCATACTAAAGAACCAGTAAATGTTTTACCACAAGATATAGTAACATATACATTAAGAATATTTAATGAAGGAAATACAGCTGGATATGCAGAAATTATTACAGATGATATTCCAAAAGGAGTTGAATTCTTACCAGATAATCAAATAAATATAGATTATGGCTGGGATATGTATAAAGAAATTACTAGTGAAGAAGCTCAAACTATTACAGATAGAGTTGAATGCTTAGTAAAAGAAGGAGAAAAAACAAGATATTTTGTACAAACATTAGATCCAAAAGAAGCTTCTATTATTAGAACAGATTACTTATCAAAATTAAATGGTGAGTTAATGATGAGAAATAACTCTACATTAACTGAAAATCCAAACTTATTAAAAGCATTTGATAAGCAACAACCAATTACAGATACTGAAACTTTAAAAAATCCAGATTATAGAGATATTAAAGTTGCATTTAGAATGATTGAAGACTATGGTAGTGAAAAAATAGTTACAAACTTTGCTCAAATATCAGATGATAAAGATGAAGATGGAGAGCCTGCTAATGATATAGATTCTGAAACAGATAAATGGAACCCAGGAGAAGATGACCAAGATATTGAAAACATAAGAGTTCCAAACTTTGATTTGGCTTTAAGAAAATGGGTAACACAATCAATATTAATTGATGGAGATGAAGAAATAGTAACTAATACTGGAAATCAACCATTTGATGATCCTGAAGAACCAGCTAAAGTTGAATTACATAGAAGAAAAATAAATGATGTAGTAGTTAAATTTAGATATTCAATTAGAGTTTATAATGATGGCTATGATAAAGAAACTGGAATAGCTAAACCTGGATTTATAGCTGGATATGCAAAAGAAGTTAAAGACCATATTCCAGATGGATTAAGATTTGTACAAGAAGATAACCCAGATTGGACAGTGATTGATGAAAAAACTATTGTTACAAATAAATTAGCAAATACATTATTACAACCAGGTGAATATGCAGATGTAGAAGTAGTATTAACATGGATTAATGATGGAGATAATTTAGGTATAAAAGTAAATGACGCAGAAATTTCTAAAGACGACAATGAATGGGGAGTTCCAGATTATGATTCTACACCAGATAATATGTATGATAAACATGAAGATGATGATGATAATGCACCAGTATTGTTATCAGTATCTACAGGTGAAGATAAAACAGTTATAATAATGAGTATTACAATTGGATTTACAGCATTAGCAATACTTGCTGGTGGAATATTCTTAATTAAAAAATATGTATTATAATAAATAATATATAAGAAAATAAAAAAGTAATTATTATTTCTAATAATAATTACTTTTTTTTTACTTTTAGTTTACATTTAAAAAAACTTATGTTATAATTTTTTTGAAAATAAACAAAAGAGGTGGAATAATGAATCAAATTTTATCTACGGAAAGTAGCAATAACAAAGGTAATTATAAAAAAAGTGGAGGAACTAAAGATGTAAGATCAGTTGCAAAATTTTTTGCAATTGCAATATTTATTTTTGGAATAATTTTAATAGCAACAAGTTCATTTGCTTTATATAAAAATGGAAGTAACAAAGAACAAGAAATAAAAATGGCTGCAAAGCCAACAATTGAAATAGAGAAAAAGGGTGAAGAAGAATTAATAATAACTGTAACCCATGAAGAAGGTCAAATTAGTAATGTAGTTTACTATTGGAATCAAGGAAATAAAACTACAATAGATGGAAAAAATGGTAAGTATATTCAAAAAACAATTCAAATTCCTTCAGGAACAAATATTTTACATGTTTCTGCAACAGATTCAAATCAAAATAAAACAGAATATTCTAAAGAATATGTACATGCAGGAGATATAAAAATAGATATATCTCAATCAGGAAATAATGTAAAAATAGCAGTTGACGGAAAAAATGAATTACAAAGCATAAAATATAACTGGGATGAAGAAGAAGTTAAAACAGTAAATGTTGAAGATAGTACTTATTCACTAGAAGTTGAAGCATTAGTCGGAGAACATAGTTTACATGTTACTGCAGTAGACAGTGAAAATAATACTCAAGAAAAGACAATTAAAGTAATAGGAACTACAAAACCAACTTTAAAAATAGAAAAAGGTGATAATTGTTATGTGATTACAGCACATGATGATATTGCATTGAAAAAAATTGAAATTGTTACTATGAATGATGGTAAAGTTACATCAATAGAATCTGATGGAAAAGACTTTTCATATAAATTCCCATTAAAGGATAATAATGATAATTTCATTAAAGTAACAGCATATAATACGCAAAATGTTCCATCAAAAGTAATTGGAGTTAAATGGCAAAAATAATAATAAGCCCTCTAGATGTAGAGGGCTAAATTACGTAAATAATAATAATTATAAAATAAGAAAAGAAAAAAACAATATTGTAATAATTTAAAATAATTATAAAAAAATTAATAAATAAGGAGGCCTGAAATTAAAAATGGATATAAACGTTTTTAATTTGTTAGCATTTTTCATAATATATTCATTTTTAGGATGGATATTAGAATCAATTTTTAGATCTTTTTGTGAAAAAAGAATTGTAAATACAGGGTTTTTAATAGGACCTGTTTGCCCTATTTATGGTTTAGGAGCATTAATAATGCTACTTACTTTAGGGCAATTAAAAGGAAATTATGTATTAATATTTATAATATCTTTTTTAATGCTAACATTATGGGAATATGTTGTAGGAGTATTTCTAGAAAAAGTATTTAAAACAAAATATTGGGACTATTCAGACCATAAAATACAATTTCAAGGTAGAATTTGCTTAACAAATTCAATAGCTTGGGGTTTTTTGGGAGTGGGTTTTATAAATATAATTCATCCATTTTTAGAATCAGTATTAAATAGTTTAAATCAAGATGTTTTTAGAATTATAATATATATATCAGCTGGAATAATAGTTTTAGATACTATTGTAAGTGTTATAAAAGCAAAACATATAAAAATAAAACTTAAAAAAGTAGAGGAATTAAATGAACAAATAAGGCAAAAAGGACAAGAGGGGATAAAAGAACTAAAAATAAAAAGAGATAAGATTTTAAATAGTTTATACAAATATGCAAAAAGAATAAAAGATGCATTCCCAACAATTAAGTCAAAAGAAATAACAGAAGTATTAAATAAAAAGATTACTTTAAAAAAGAAAGATACAGATGAAAAAAGGAGGAAATAATGCAACAAGAAATTTATATAATAGATGATGATGATTCATCAATACTAGTTTTTAAGGAATTATTTAAAAATGATTTAGACTTTAAATTTATAAATATAAAGTCTGAGCAAATAGATGTTGCACTAAAAAACATTCCATCATTAATAATTATAAATGAAGATGCAGTTGATAGGGATATAATTGAGCTATGCAAGCAAATAAGAAGTGATGAAGATAACACCATTACTCCTGTAATTGTTGTTTCTTCTAACACAGATAAACCACATAGAGTTAAAATATTACAAGAATCAATAGAATATTATATTAGAAAACCAGTAGATGAAGAGTATTTGTACTATACAATAAAAAACTTAAGTAGACTTCTTACTATAAACAGAAGAATTAGTCCATTAACTGGACTTCCTGGAAATGTTCAAATACATGCAGAATTAAAAAAGAGGTTATCTAATAGAGAGGCATTTACTGTTTTATATTTTGACTTAGACAATTTTAAAGCATATAATGATGTATATGGTTTCTTAAAAGGAGATGAAATAATAGTATATACAGCAGATACAATAAATAGAATCCTTCATAAATACTGGACTGAGAATGTATTTGTGGGACATATTGGCGGAGACGACTTTGTTGGAATAGTACCAGATATACATTGTGAAAAAGTTTGCCAAGAAATAATAGCAAACTTTGATGCTAAAGTAAGTAATTTTTTTACAGAGGCTGATAATGAAAGAGGCTATATAGAAGTAGCAAACAGAAAAGGAATAATTGAGCAATTTCCATTAACTACCTTGTCTATTGGAGTTGTTGTTGCTGACTTAGGAAGATTTCATAATATCTTAGAAATTGGCGAAATAGGAGCTCAAGTAAAACATGCTGCTAAGTCTGTAATGGGTAGCAGTTATGCAATAGATAGAAGAAAATAATTATTGAATTTTAAAAATATATATTAATTTTTATGCCAATGAGGCCGGGTTCATTTGGCAAACGCACTCACTTCACTCGTTTGGTCGCTTATGCGGATTTTAAAATTAATATATATTTTTTTATTCATAAAAATAATTAATTATCCCATTATAAATTCCCCAAGCAAGCCTATTTTGATAATCATCATCAAGCAATTGTTTTTCTTCCTCTGGATTAGATAAAAAGCCACATTCTACTATGGTTGTAGGAATTTCTACATGTTTTATTATATATACATTATCAATAGTTTTTGAAACTCTATTATTATCTTTATCTATAGCATTGTTTAAGCTATTTTGAATACACTGGGCTAATTTCTTTCCATCTGCATTTCCATTTTTATAAAAGGTTTGCCATCCCCAATATTGACTTTGAGGGATTTTATTTAAATGAATTGATACAAATATATCAGCGCTTGATTCATTCCCAATTTTTACTCTATTATGAATATCAGAAATCTTCTTTTGTTTTAAGGTTGTGCTATCTAAGTCATAGATAGCATTTTCATCTGAACGAGTTAATATAACAGTACTTCCACTTTGCTCTAATAGATTTTGCACTTTTAAGGCAATTTTTAAATTAGATTCAGCTTCTGTTGTTCCATTGCTACTTTGTGCTCCCTCATCTGGAATACCATGACCTGCATCTAATACTATTGTTTTTCCGAGATACTGGAAGCGATACAGTTTCCTTTGTTTGTTGATTAGTATTATTATCACTATTATTTTTAGCAGATGTGAACATAAATGTAAAAATAGAAACTAATACACAAACAGTTGTAAAAATAATTTGTTTTCTTTTTAAAACTAACATGATTAAATCTCCTTTTTTAAAACATATTTAAATATTAAAAAAATATTACTATAAAATATATTTGTTTCTTATTATGATTATTAATTAAATACTATAATTAATTATTTTTTAATCTATAAAATGTTTAATCTCAATATTTATGGAAAAAATAATAATAATACATAAAATCTTAGAATTCAAAAAAATTATAATCTTTAAATTCTATTAGCTAAGAGGGAAAGGAATGAAATAAAAATATGAATGATATAAAAATGAAAAACATGGTGGTTTTAAAAGATTTACCATCTAATATTGTAGAAGAGGCATTTGTGGTATTTAAAACGACTAAAAAGGCAAAAAAATTAGAAAAGATTGAGCAAAATAAAATATCACAAAGCAATAATACTTCCAATAAAAATAAAGAGTATTTTTTGAAAGAAGCAGAAATGCTTGTAAATGATTATATAAATAAGATAGAAAAAAAAGATAGTAAAAAATCAACAAAGTCTAAACAGATTAGTAATAGAGTGAAAATGTGGGCATATATTTCAACAGGTATAGCAATTGCAGAATGGATTATCTTGATAAATAGTTAATTTAATAAAATTTATTCATAAATAAAAATAGCCAAGCATATTGTTTAAAAGAGAAAACTAAGGAGGAACAATATGGAAAGAACAATGAGCGTTGAAGAAAAGATTAAAAGAGCAGAAGAAATATATGCTAGGCGACACGGAGAGGAAGCAAAAAGTACAGCTACTTTGCGTGTAAATGGAAAAGAAAAGAAAGACATAAAACTATTTAAAAAATTAATATTACAAATAGTTGCATGTCTTTTAATCTATTTTGTGTTTTATACTATACAGCATAGTGATTTTATATTCTCAGGAGATTTTGTAAATAAGGCAAAAGAACTATTATCTTATGATACAAATTTTGGTGAGTTATATAATAATGTAAGTAATGGAATACAAAGTTTTTTTAATAAACAAAAAGAGCAAAATAATCAAAACTCTAATCAAGAAGGTCAATCTCAAGATACTAATACACAAAATCAAACTAATGTAACACAAGAAAATGCAAAAGCACCAGAAAATTCAAATAGTCAAATTACAGAAATGACAGAAATGACAGAAGAAGAAAAAAGAATAGCAGAAATAAAAAACACAACTACTTTTATAAAACCAATTGAAGGAGTAATTAGTTCAAAATATGGCTATAGAGAGCCAACTACAAGTACAGTACCTAAAAATCATACGGGAACTGATATTGCTGCAAACTTAGGAACAAAAATAAAAGCTAGTACAGATGGTGAAGTGGTAGTTGCATCTAGTGAAGGGGATTATCGGAAAACATTTGAAGATAAAAATAGGAAATGTAAGTATTATATATGCACATTGTAATGACTTATATGTAAAAGAAGGAGATAAAATTACACAAGGACAAGAAATTGCAGAAGTTGGTTCAACAGGTAATTCTACTGGGCCTCATTTGCATTTTGAAATTAGGTTAAATGAGGAGACGATTGATCCAGAGAAAATACTAGAACTATAATTTTTTGCATTAATAGAAATGGTTCGTTTGGTCGCTTACGCGGGATTTGTAATTATTATATTATACTTATTCTAACTATTCAATAATAGAGAGGGGTAAATTTTGAAATTTCGCATTGATTTAAAAATTTTTGCATTTGTAATTTTGTTCTTTATAACAAAACAAATTGAAGTATATGCTTTAATTATGCTGTTTGCAATTATTCACGAATTGGCACATTTGTTAGCAGGAGTTTTATTAAAGTTTAAGCCAGAAAGTATTAGTTTAATACCTTTACGGAATGACTATAACTTTTAAAATGAATTTTGATGATTATAATATTAAAGTTAAAAATGCAAATATGTTGGAATTTAAAAAGATATTTGTAGCAATTGCTGGACCATTGGCAAATATCGTAATTGCAATATTTTTTTATTATTTTCCTTTATTTCCAAACATTAATAATTCAATAATTTATGCAAATGTGCTTATAGCATTTTTTAATCTAATACCAATATATCCATTAGATGGAGGGCGAATTTTAAAAGGAATTTTACATATTAGTTTTGGAAAATGGAGAGCAAAAAAATATATAAATGATATATCAATAATTATTTGTATAATACTTACAGCAGTTTCAAGTATTGCAATTTTATATGTTAAAAATATTGCAGTTATATTGATAATTGTGTATTTATGGGCAATTGTTTTAAAAGAAAGATTAAGATATAAAAAAGAATTAATTATTTATAATATTATAAAAAGTATTGAAAATAATTCAAATTAATAGTAAACTAATACTAAAGATGATTTTTGGAAAAATAATTGGAAGGAATGATTCAAAAGATGAAAAAAATTTTGAAGCAAGAAAAAGGTGTAACACTTATAACTTTAGCTGCTGTAATTATAGTAATGGGAATTATTACAACTACATTAATGTATACAATAAAAGATACAAATGATACTGGAAAAATAACAAATATGTATACAGATGTAAAAAATTTAACTGATAAAGTGTCAAATTATTTTGCTGTATATGGTAAAATTCCAGCAATAAGAAAAGATGCAATGGTTGCAGAAATTGGAACTGCTATTACATCAGCACCTGAAAGCCCAGTAGGAGCAAATGATACAGGAGATTATTTGTTATTAGATTTACATGCATTAGAGAATTTGACTTTAAACTATGGAAAAGAATTTGAAAATGTCTATAATGCGAATACAATAGGGAATTATAGAGACTTATATATTATAAATGAAAACAGTCATAATATATTTTATTTAAAAGGAATAAAAGTAAATAATAAATATTATTATACAAATCAAGATGTAGATGCTACAAAAGTTAACTTAAGATATGTAGAAGGAATAAAAATTCCAGATGGATACAACTATTTAAGTGGAACAAAAGCAACTGGAATAATTATTACAGATGGAACCAAATACTATAAACATGAAGATGGAATATACAAAAATTATGTTGAAGGCGGAACAGGAGATGGCACAACAATTAGTGTTGAGTTAACTGAAAATGACGAAAGAGCCTGGTCTTTACCTTATGAAACAACAAAAACATATAGAGATATAAATGGCGATACTTGCTATGTTCCAGCTGGTTTTATGGTTAGTAAATTAGATAATTTAAACCAAATTAATAAAGGTTTTGTTATAAAAAAATATACTCCAGATTC
>JAFRFO010000072.1 GCA_017434295.1 Clostridia bacterium | reverse complement strand
GCACCTTTGGTTTTAAGAATTACTGGATTTATCATAGCAACTGGACCATTATCATCATATATATCAATTACTATAACTTTTTTTAATATTCCAACTTGTACTGCTGCTAAACCAACACCATTATATTTGTGCATAGTTTCTATCATATCATCTATTAAAGTTAATATCTTTTCGTCTATTTTTTCAACATCTCTTGATTTCTTTTTTAATATTTCGTCTCCTTCATATCTTAATTGTCTAATTGCCATATTTCTTCTCCCCTCTTACATCATATTATTTGGATTTACGTCTATGTAAACTTTTGTATTTTTTAGGTTTTTACTATATATTTCATGTAAAGCTTTGTTTAAAATGCCATTTGATTTTTCATCAATTTTGCCTTTTACTATTATTCTCCATCTGTATTTATTTTGAATTTTATCTACTGGGCAAGGCATTGGCTTGAATATTTGAAATTCCTTTTTATCTAAATTCTTGCTTAATAACTCGTACATATATTGACTTACTTTTTTTATTTCTGTTTCGTTTGTACTATTAAACCCAATTACTATTATATCGCAAAATGGTGGATATTTCAACTGTTTTCTTAAAGCTATTTCTGTTTTATAAAATTTATCATAATCTTGTTTTTTACTGCATTCAATACTAAAATTATCTGGTGTATAGCTTTGAATTATTACTTTTCCTGGTTTATTTTCTCTTCCTGCTCTTCCAGCTACTTGTGTTAGTATTTGGAATGTTCTTTCATTTGCTCTATAATCATCTATATTTAGAGAACTGTCTGCTGTTATTACTCCTACTAATGTTACATTTGGAAAATGATGTCCTTTTACAACCATCTGAGTTCCAATTAAAATATCTATATTTTCTTTTTTAAATTTATTTAGAATAACCTCATGTGAATTCTTTTTTGTTACTGTGTCTACATCCATTCTAATTGTTGTAGCATTTGGAAATTGTTTATTTATCTCTTGTTCTAGCTTTTGAGTTCCAGTTCCAAAATACCTTATTTTGTCGCTTCCACACTCCGGACATACTGATACAACTTTTTCTTCATGTCCGCAATAATGGCATTTTAGTATATTTCCATATTTATGATAAGTTAAGCTGATATTACAATTTGGACATTTTACAGTATATCCACAATCTCTACACATTATAAATGTTGAATAACCTCTTCTGTTTAAAAATAAAATTGTTTGTAATTTATTTTTTAAGTTTTCCTCTATAGCAGAATATAAGTCCATACTAAGCATTGACCTATTTCCATTTGCTAATTCTTGTTTTAAATCCACAATTTCTACTTTAGGCAAATTAGAATTATTTGCTCTTTTTGTTAATTTTAACAATTCTATATTATTACTATATGAATTTGGTTTTACTTCGTTTTGTATTGTATTGTTATTAACTGAATTTACTATGTTAAATTGTTTTGTATCTTGAGTTCTAAAAAATGTTGATAAATCTGGAGTTGCGCTTCCTAAAAGCAATGGGCATTTGTTTACTTTTGCAATTAATTCTGCAATTTCTTTTGCATTATATTTAGGTGTAGATTCTGATTTATAAGAACTATCATGTTCTTCGTCTATTATTATAATTCCAATATTTTGTAAAGGTGCAAATATTGCTGATCTTGCTCCTATTACAATTTTTATTTTACCTTCTTTTATTTTTTTCCATTCATCATGTCTTTCTCCGATTGATAATTTACTATGTAATACTGCAATTTCTTCTTTTCCAAATCTTGCTATAAATCTATCTAGCATTTGTGGTGTTAAAGAAATTTCTGGCACTAGCACAATTGCTGTTTTTTCTTTTTCTAAAACTTTATTTATTAATTGTAAATATATTTCTGTTTTTCCTGAACCTGTTACCCCATATAATAAAAACTCTTTAAATTCTTTATTTTCAATTGATTGGTTAACTTTATTAAAAGCAATTTGTTGTTCTTCAGTTAACTGTAAATTTTTAGTTTGTTGTTGTTCTTTATATTCCAAAGGATTTCTTTCAATTGTTTTTTCTACTAATTCTAAATAATCATTTTTTATTAATGTATTTACTATCGCTCGTGATGTGTCTGTAAAAACTTCTATTTCTGGTATTGTACAACCTTCATTTTCTTTTACAAAATTTAGTATTCTTATTTGTTTTTCTGATTTTAGTTTTCTATTTTCTATATCATACTCAATTTCTTCTATTTCTTTTTTTAGATAAACTGCATTTATTGTTTTATCTGTTACCTTGTTTTCTTTTCTGCCAGTTCCTGGCGTTAACATTAATTTTATACAATCTGAAACGTTACAAAAATAATGTTTTGCCATCCATTTGGCTAGTTTTATCTGAAAATCTGTTAAAGTATCTTCAAGTTTTATTATATCTTTCACTTCATAATTTGATTTTTCTTTTATTCCTATTACATAACCCTCTTCTGGCTTTTTAGAGTTTCCAAATGGTACCAAAACTTTACTTCCTACTATTATAAAATCTTGCATTTGGATTGGAATGTTATAATCAAATATTCTATTTAGTTTTTTTGCTGAACGATTTATTATTACTTCTGCTACCATTGGAACTCCTTTCTATATAAAACTTTTAAAATAAATATAATACTCCGTTTTGTCTCTTACGCAAAATTGAAAAATATTATATTCATTTTAACATATTGTATAATAAAATCTCAAGTACAAATTTAAAATTCATCTTTTGGAAGTTACAATTCATGGTTTGAATTTTGTTTACCCTCTCCGTAAATTATAACCTTTAGGGAAGTATCCCCCAAAAACCAGACTTTTGGGAAGCGTCCCCAAAAATCTGTCCCCAAAAATCTAAAATAAAAAAATCATCCTAAATTGGATGATTTTTTTATTTTATTTTGCATAATCAATTACTCTTGTTTCTCTAATAATGTTTACTTTTATTTGTCCTGGATAATCCATTTCATCTTCAATACGTTTTGAAACATCTCTTGCTAAAACTGTCATTTGGTCATCATTTATTTTTTCTGGTTTAACAATAATTCTAACCTCACGTCCAGCTTGAATTGCAAATGATTTTTCTACTCCTTCAAATGAATCTGCAATAGCTTCTAAGCTTTCTAATCTCTTGATATATGCTTCTAATGTTTCTCTTCTTGCTCCTGGTCTTGATGCTGAAATTGCATCAGCAGCTTGTACTAAAACAGCTTCTAATGTTTCTGGTTCAACATCACCATGGTGAGCTTCTACTGCATTTATTACTAAAGGATTTTCTTTGTATTTTTTAAGTACATCTACACCTATTTGTACGTGTGTTCCTTCCATATCGTGGTCTAATGCTTTTCCTATATCATGTAATAAACCTGCTCTTTTTGCTCTTTTAGGGTCTAATCCTAATTCTTCTGCCATAATTCTTGCTAAGTTTGATACTTCTATAGAATGGTTAAGAACATTTTGTCCATAACTTGTTCTATATTTTAGTTTACCTAGTAATTTAATTATGTCAGGATGTAGTCCTGTTACTCCTGTTTCCATAGCTGCTCTTTCACCTTCAGATTTAATTGTTTGTTCAATTTCCTCTTTA
Source organism: Clostridia bacterium (assembly GCA_017434295.1). GTDB lineage: Bacteria > Bacillota > Clostridia > TANB77 > CAG-508 > CAG-269. The sequence continues at coordinate 16,164 of JAFRFO010000072.1, read as the reverse complement.
GCTTTTTCAACCATTTCTTCAATTTTTGATGGATGTATTCTTCCATCATCAATTAGTTTTTCAAGAGCTATTTTGGCTACTTCTCTTCTTAATGGATCAAATCCAGATAAAACTACCGCTTCTGGTGTATCGTCTATTATTAAATCTACTCCTGTTAATGTTTCTAATGCTTTAATGTTTCTACCTTCTCTACCTATAATTCTTCCTTTGATATCATCATTTGGAAGTGCTACAATTGATACTGTAGTTTCTTGAGAGTGGTCTGCTGCACATTTTTGGATTGCGTAACTTAAAATTTCTTTGGCATTTTTGTTTGATTCTTCTTTTGCCTTTTGTTCTAAGTCACGAATAAGTGTAGCTTTCTCGCTAGAAATCTCTTTTTCCATAGCATCTAATAATTGTTTTTTTGCCTCTTCCTTTGTTAGTCTAGATATTTCTTGAAGCTTTTTTAATTGTTCTTCATGTGCTTGTGCTATATTTTCTTTTTGTTTTTCAACTTCTTGAAATTCTCTATCTAAGTCTTGTTCTTTCTTATCAAAAAGTTCTGCTCTTTTATCTAAGTTTTCTTCTTTTTGAATAAGTCTTGTTTCTTGTTTTTGTACTTCGCCTCTTCTTTCTTTAATCTCTTGATCTAATTCTTTTCTACTTGCCATTATTTCTTCTTTGGCTTTAATAATTTCTTCTTTTTTTAAGTTTTCTGCTTCTATTTTTGCTAATTCTACTAATCTTTTTGCTTCGTTTTCTGCTCCTTGAATTTTAGATTCTGCAATTTTTTTTCTATATGCCATTCCTATTGGGAATGCAATTGCAAATGAGATTAAGACAGCGACGATAATGGGTAAAAATTCCATTATTATACACCTCTTTCTTTATTTAATTTTCAATGTTCGAATAAATATATATGATTTTAAATATATTTTTCCTACCTATACTATTTTACATTTTTTATTGTAAACTGTCAAGTGATTTTTGAAAGATTGATATATTAACATAATAAATATTCTTTAATAAAACATCTTAATTTTATTTTAAATAGTTCTCTATTTTTCTAATAAATACAAATCTTTCAACAATATCAATTGTTCCATAAATTATAAGTAATACACCAATTGTGCTCATTAGCACTCCGCTATTAACTAGTATAAAGATACCAGCTATTATCGTTGCAATTGCTCCTATTAATGTTGCAAGCCATACTCTTGATTGATAATCTTTCCATTTTGCTGCAGTATTTAAATTCATTATTCCAGTATATATAATCCATGCACCAATGATAATTCTAAATAAAGTAAGTATTATTCCTGTTGCAAACATTATAACAATTCCTGCAACTATAAAAAATGCTCCTACTCCTAATAAATATGTTTCTTGTTTTCCAGATTGAATATATTCTATTACTTTAAAAGCTCCTATTGCAATTACTATTCCTCCTAGAATAACTGAAAGCATTGTTGTAACAGCTCCAGGGTTTACAGCCAAGAATAACCCTAATATAATTAATATAGCTGATATAACCATGTCTGACCAACTTGCTCTTTTTAAGATTTTCTCTAACATTTTTATTCCTCCTTGTATTAAATAATTACAAATAATCTTTTATTTTGATTTTTATTTACTATGTCTTCCATGTTTACTTTTTCGTTCTCTGTCTTTTGTTTCATTTTCTATTCTATTATTAATTCTATTATAATTATCTCTTATTTTTCTAGCATTTTCTGATAATTCTTTGTCTTCATAATTATATGACTTTTTATCATCATCATCTATTTCTAGTTCATCAAAATTAAAATGATTTTTTGCATTATTAGTATGATTTTCTTTTAATTTTTTTCTAATTTTAAGTACTCTTTTTAATGATAATAAACTTATAATAATTATTACACTTATTATAATAGTAATCCATTTTTTTATTTCTTGTGACAGTTTTGCTTCTTCATATTGTTTTGATATTTGTTCTGGTGTAACAGTATTATTATTTACATATATTTGATATGTTGATACACTTTTTTCATTTGAATCTGATACCAAAATTGTAACTATATTTTGTCCTTTTATTAGGCTTGTATTTCCTTTTATTTTAACACTGCTATCTTCATCAGTTGCTTCTGCTTTTATATTTAGCTTTTTTAGGGTTTCTTCTGAAGTAACTGTATATTGATGTACATCTTTATTAAAGTTTGGCTCTATACTGCACCCTTCTATTTCTAGTTTATTTAAACCTAAGTTTTCATCTGCCTCTGTTACATTAGAAGATGACGCTGATTCACCATCTTTTAATCTTTTTATATTGATGGTGTATGTTTTTGTTGTTCCATCTTTTGCTGTTACAACTACTTCTGCTTTATTTTTTCCTTCTTCTAAATCTATATTACCTGTTCCTGTTACTTTAGCAGAGCTGTCTTTAGCTGTTGCATATACTTTTACTTGTTTAACATTATTTGGTACTGTAACACTATATGATGTTGTATTTTCTTTAAAGCCTGAAAAGTCATTTGGTGTTATTCCTAATATTTTTAAATTTGTATTATTTGATTCTACTGCAAATACATTTGTTGAAAATATAAAACATATTGCAATTATTAATACTATTATTATCGATTTTTTTATAATTGTTCTATTCATTACACTTTTGATGTTTTTTAACATCTTCTCCTTTATTTTTTCTTCGTTCCCATTATAACAGATTAATTTTAATTTGACTACATTTTTTTACAAAAAGTTTAAATATATTTGATTATTTTTATAATTTTTGCTATTTTTGTTATATTTTCAACTCTTCAATATAACATTAAGAAAACTCAAATTATACGTTAATTAGTATAATTTGAGTTTTTTATAATTTTATATTACTATTATTTACCTTTTATAATTTCTTTTAAATATTCCACTTCTTGTTCAACATCAAGTCTTATAAATAAAGGCTCTCCTTTTTCAGTTACTTTAATTCCATTATATTGTGGATAATTGTTTATGTTTTCCCAATTATTATAATCATTATTGTTAATACTTAATTGTTCAAATATTTTATTTGATGTTTCTTCCATAATTGGTTTTAATAAAATAGCAACTTTTCTTAATGCTTCTACTAAATGATACATTACATCTTCTAATTCTTGTGTTTTTTCTTCTTTAAATAAAGCCCATGGCATTGTTGCATCTATATATTTATTTGATTTTGATATAATATTCCAAATTTCAGATAAAGCATTACATACATGTGATTCGTCCATTTCTTTTTCATAATTAGAAATACTGTTATTTATAGTATTTTCAAATTCTTTATCTATATCTGTTAACTTTTCTGGCTTATTAGGAATAGTTCCTCCAAAATATTTATTTATCATTCCAATTGTTCTATTTAATAAATTTCCTAAATCATTGCATAAATCTGAATTATATAATTCCACAAAGTCTTCTGGAGTAAATACTCCATCTCTTCCATCATTTAATATTTTTAAAAGGAAATATTTTGTTGCATCTAAACCATATTTATTTATTAATGTTTCAGGGTAAATAACATTTCCTTTTGATTTAGACATTTTTCCATCTTTCATTAGAACCCATCCGTGAACTAATAATTTTTTAGGTAAAGGTAAATCTAACGCCATTAAGAAAATTGGCCAATAAATAGCATGAAATCTTATTATGTCTTTTCCTACTATTTGTACATCTGCAGGCCAATACTTATTAAATTTTGTTTCATCTTCTGACATATATCCTAAAGCAGTAATATAGTTTGTTAAAGCATCAAGCCAAACATATATAACATGTTTATCATCATTTAATATTTTTATTCCCCAGTCAAAGCTTGTACGTGTTACACATAAATCTTCTACTCCTGGCTTAATAAAACTATTAAATATTTCATTTTTTCTATATACTGGATCTATAAAATCTGGATTTTCTTCATAAAATTTTATAAGTCTATCTTGATATTTTTTCATATTAAAGAAATATGCTTCTTCTTTCATTTTCTTTACTTCTCTACCACAATCAGGACATTTTCCATCAACTAATTGAGTTGGAGTAAAGTATGTTTCGCAAGGAGTACAATACCAACCTTCATATTCTCCTTTATAAATATCACCATTATCAACAAATTTTTGAAATATTTGTTGAACAACTTTTGTATGTCTTGACTCTGTTGTTCTAATAAAATCGTCATATTCAATTTTCATTTTTGCCCATAATTCTTTTGCCATATTAGCCATATCGTCAACATGTTGTTGAGGAGTCTTTCCTTCTTTTTCTGCTACCTCTTGAATTTTTTGTCCATGTTCATCAAGCCCTGTTAACATATATGCATCAAAGCCTTTCATCTGTCTATATTTTTTTATTGTATGAGCTAATACTGTTGTATACGCTGTTCCTATATGAAATTTTCCACTTGGATAATAGATTGGTGTTGTAATATAATACTTATTCTCGTTCATTATAAAAGTCCTCCCTTATTTTATTTTATTAATTGAATTATTTACAAAATATCAAAATCTATGATGATTTCTGAATTTCTAATGCATTAATAATAGCACATTTTTTATGATTTATCAAGAAAAAAACAAACTTTTGGGAATTGTCCCCAAAAGTTAGGTTATTTTTCTATCATCAATGTAACTGGTCCGTCATTAAGTAAGTTTACTTTCATATCTGCACCAAATATTCCTTTTTGCACCTCTATTCCAGTTCCTTCACATTTTTTACAAAAATATTCATATAATTCATTTGCCATATCTGGCTTTGCAGCATCAGTAAATGATGGTCTATTTCCATCTAGGCAATTACCATATAATGTAAATTGTGATACTATTAATAGTTTGCCACCTACATCTTTCAAACTTAAATTCATTTTACCATTTTCATCTTCAAATACTCTTAAGTTTGTTACTTTTTTAGATAAATAATCTGCTTCTTTTTCTGTATCAATATGTGTTATCCCAACTAATACCAAAAATCCTTTATCTATTTTCCCTACTTCTTTGCCATCTACTTTTACACTTGCTTCTTTTACTCTTTGTATTAATACTCTCATTTATTATATAGTTCCTTTCTTATGTATGTTTTATAATTTTTTTTATTTATCTTTCTAATTCATCACTTGCTTTAATGTTTAAAATATTTTCTTCATTTTCTAGCGAATTAATTAGTTTATTATATGTTTGCTCTTTTATATCCTCACATTCAACAGTTCCATTCATAGTACATAACCCTACTTTAACATGTGTATATAGTCTTTTACTTTGTGATTCTTTTAAATTATCTATTAATATTTTAAGTGTATCTATTTGATATTGTGATTTTATTCCTTTGTTTGATACTATTGCTACAATAATTGCATTTTTTCCATCTAAGATTCTAATTTCAACACCATTATTTAGTATATCATTTGCTTCGTTATATAATAATCCATAATGTTTTATTGCTTCTTTACTGTAATATTTATCTTCTTTTTTTATATATCTTAATAAATTTACTCCTGTTATTTTATGATAATCATATCCATTATTTTCATTTACTTTTGCCGCAAACGCTTCTGGCATTACTACCATTTCTGCTTGCAAGCCACCTTCATAAGGGTCTTCTCTACGTCTTTCATGTAACTCTGTTAAAAATTTTTGAATTTGCTCTTTTGCTTTTTCATCCTTTTCCTTTGAGTTGCTATAATATACTTTTTCTATTAATTTATTTGTATATAATTGATTTTTATTCAATTTGTTTCTCCTTTTTATTTTTTATAATTGCTATAATATTATAGCATATTATGTTTATTTTTGCAATTATTAGAGATTTATATAAGGTAGTTATTTTATATAATAGTCAAAATAAAAACTGTCGAAAAACTCGACAGTTTTATGGCTGGACTGACTAGATTCGAACTAGCTCTTTTACAAATTTATTTTTGCTTATCTGTTTTTTTAAAATTATCTAACATCTCTTCTATTTCTTCAAGTTTGGCTTTTAATTCAGTATTCTCTTGTTGTAATTGTAATAAATATTCTTCTTTGTATCTCCTATCATCTATTGCGATTTTTTTCTTAATTATTTCTTTATATTTTCTATGAATATAATCTATTCTCTCCTCTTCTGTAGCAAATACATTTTTATCTTCTTCTTTGCCTGTTTCAATTCGATTCTTATGATATAATTTTTCTGCCTCAGCAATTATCAAAGGATCATCTATAAATATACGAGGATTATTATATTCATTTTTAGCCATTTCAAGTTTAAAGTCAGGATCATCTAAATATCCAAGTTCTTTTAATTTATATTTAATTTGACCTATATGAGAAAAAGCAAAAGAATCATTCTCAAAGTTCAAGCCATTTTTAGCGGCTTCTATTACAATTTCTTTATTTTTCAAAAAATGATCTGGTATATATTTCAAAGCATTTCCATTATGTCTTACAGCCATTAGTACAATTTCAGGGTCATTTTTTAATTCCTTTGACGCATAGCTAATTGCCGCTTCATCATTTTTTACTGCTTCTATAACTATTTCTCGATTGTTTTTTAATTCTTCTGAAGCATATCCTAATGCATATCCTGCTTTTTTTACCATTGTCATCATAGTATCATAATCATTTCCAATAGTTTTTTTCATATCTTCTGGTATATCATTCATTAAATATGGTACTGATTTTACAGATTCTAAAACTATATCATAATAGTCATCTCTATCTTTTGGTATATTACGAAAAATTTCACTTAAATCATGTTTAATTGCTTCCTTAATCACTTCCCCATCTTCTCTCAAATTATCAGGTAAATCATAATATTTTCTTGTAACATTTCCTTCATCTTTGACTAATTCTTTTGCAATTAGACGTATATTTTCTTTAAGTAAACTTTCATCACTTATTTCATCATTAATATCATCAGTAACATCCTTATATTCTTCTTCATTTTCCATTTCATTTTTATATTTTTCTAGTCTTATTAAAATTTCTTTTTGACTACTTTTTGTCATTTTATTAAACTTTTCATCTTTTTGAAACTCTATTAGTTGTGATAAATCTTTTATTTTATTGTTCTTTAATCCAAAAAATGTTTTAGGATAAAAATTAAATCCTTCAATTGGTATATTAATTTGATAATTATTTCTTAACTCTTTACCTACACTTTTTATAGCTAAACTATTTTTTTCTACAGCCAATTGAGCAATTTCTTTATTGTTTTTCAATTTTTCTGAAGCAAATCTTAATGCTTGTCCATCTTGATTTACAGCAATTTTAACTATTTCTGGATTATTTTTTAATTCTTCTGAAGCATATCTTAATGCTAGTCCATTTTGACTTACTGCAATTCTAACTATTTCTGCATTATTTTTTAATTCTTCTGAAGCATATCTCAATGCTAATCCATTTTGTAATATTGCTATTTTTACATATTCTTCATTTTTCTTATTATCTTCTAGTAAATATTTCAAAGCTAATCCACATTTGTTTAAAGCAGTTTCAATAACTTCACTATCATTTTTAAATTCATCTGAAAGATTATTTAATATTACTGCATAACTTTTTGCTTGGTCCAAATCAGAATTATAGTCTATAAAAGATTTTAGTATATCTTCTTTATTGCTAGTAAAAAGAGCTTGTAATTCAATGGGTGCATATTCCTCAAAAAATCTATAATCGTTTTTTACTGCTTCTAAAACCATTTCATAATTATTTTTCATACGAAATTCATATGAAGCATCTTCTAAACAGTACCCATAATTTTTAACCTTTTCGATCATAATATTATAATCATTAGTTATTCTTTCAAATTCATTTCTAATTTCAGAATTATTCCATAAATCATTAGAAATATAAGAACAATAATGATATACATATGGATTAATATTAATTAATTTTTTAAAATTATTAGGTTCACTTAACCAATTGGTACGCAAATACTCAAATAAACTTGGTTTATATTCAGCTATACCTTTATAAAAAGTTTCATTATTTAATAATTCTTGAGGAATATAGTTTTCTATACCATATCCTACGTCTCTACATAAATAAATTAAAAAATCAATTGTATTTTGATATCTATTATAATTCTCTTTATAATTATCCATTAGAATCCTCCATTACTTACAAACTTTGCTTTATATAGCTTTATTTTTTCTTTTTTTTCTTTTATTTTTTCTTTATACAAAGCTATCAAATCATCTAATTCAGTATCTGTTAATTCAGATATATCAATATTATTTTTTTCAAATTTTTTCATTAAAATAACTGTTGCATCTTCTTTCACTTGTATCTCATTTCTAAAATTGCTCTTTAAAGTTGTATCATATCCTTCATTTTGTATTATATATTTTTCTTGTATATCTCTACTCTCATTTTTATTGAAAATATTTTTAAACCAATTTTTTATTTTTATAAAAATACTTTCTCTTTTCACTTCAGGCAAATTACTATTATGCATAATCTCACCTCTCTTATATTATAATAAAAATTCAATAATATTTTACTATATCTCTTTAAAAAAATAAATATATGTAATAAAAAAATTATATTTGTAACATTTTTGTAACATCTATAAAAATGTTTGACATTTACAAAAAAATAAGCAACTCTCATTTTCTGAAAGTCGCTTATTTCAATGGCTGGACTGGCTAGATTCGAACTAGCGCATGCCAGAGTCAAAGTCTTTGAAAGTGTTTGTTTTATAATAATCTTTAGCATTTATTAGTAACTGTTAAAGTCTTGATTTTTAGGGCATTTTCAAGTTCATTTTAATTAATTTTTTATTTTAGAATATTTTTAGGTTTTCAAATTTTTTAACGATTTTGTTAGACATTTGTTAGACCTAAATAATGATTTTTGATAACAGTAGTTTACCTCGTGATACTTGTATATTTGCAGAAATTATTCAAAAGAATTTTTAGAAACATTATACGCAAATCCACTTAAATAATAGGGACTTTTATATGTTCTCAAAATGTAGCAAATTCGCTATTTTTTAAAAGTTCTAATTTACTATATTTTATGAGCCCTAATAATCAGTATTTTCTTACTTACACAAGACTTTGAATTTTTAAAGTGCTCCATTTTTGGTTATTGTTAAAAGGGGTATGTTGAAAACATAGCACTTTTAATGATGGATGTTAGGGGATTGTTTTGAGTATAATTGTAATAAGATTATATTTAGAAATTATGGATAAAAGTGTCGTGGAAATATACAAAATATCATAAGTTTAAAATGTCTTTTTTTGAATGTCTCAATAATTTATAATTAGGACATTTTAGAAATAGATTATTTATTACGGTATGAACCATTTTAAGATTTTTATATATCATAAGTTTCTTATGAGGGTAGGTAAATGATAGCAGAATGCTATCGTTTAGCTGCCAATAGCCATTATTTTGAACAAGTAATTGAACAATTAATGGAATAACAAAAAGTACCATTTAGGAATTAAATATTGAAAAAGTTTTAGTGCCCTTTAAAATTAAATTTTGCCCTTCAAGTTTTAAATTATTGCATTGCTATAATTAATGCAATAAAACGAAAGGGTGATTTATATGCTAATAGATGAAACAAATAAAGAAAAAATTTTATTTAGTAAATGTTGTGATGATTGGTTAAATATAAAACAAAATTCTGTAAAGGAATCTTCTTACCTTAATTATAAATTTAAAATTGAAAAACATTTAAAGCCAGTTTTGGGAGGTAAAAATATTGTAGAGCTTTCTCAATATGATATGAACAAATTTATTCAAACTAAAAAAGAAGAAACAGATGCTACAGGAATACAAGATATTGTTATCGTTCTAAAATCAATTTTAAGGTATATAAAGAAAAAATACAACATAGATTATGACCTTGATTTTAATTCAGGTTTAAAATTCAATTTGGATGAAATTGAAGTGTTTAATGAAAAGGAAAAACAAAAATTATATAGGTTTCTTACTAATTCTAATGACATTAAAACTTTAGGAGTTTTAATAAGCCTATATTCTGGGCTAAGGATTGGTGAAATTTGTGGACTTAAATGGGAAGATATTGATTTTGAAAATAAATTAATTCATGTTAAAAGAACTGTTCAAAGGGTTTATGTTGGAAAAGATAAAGAATCTAAAGTTATAATTACAGCTCCTAAAACTAGAAAGTCTGCAAGAAAAATACCAATTTCTAAAGTATTACAAGAAAAATTAATGCAATTTGCTCCACAATATTCAAAAGACTGCTATATAATTACTGGAATACCTAATAAAAGTGCAGAGCCTCTAACATATAGATATACATATAAACAGGTTTTAATTAAATGTAATATTAAATATAGGAAATTCCATTGTTTGAGACATACTTTTGCCACTAGGTGCATTAGGGTTGGTATGGATATTAAGTCTTTGAGTGAAGTTCTTGGTCATAGCAATATTGGTATTACAATGAATATTTATGTGCATTCTTCTTATGAAGAAAAGAAAAAGTATATAGATAAAATATAAAAGAAAAGTATGCACAATTGCAGTTGTGTATACTTTTCTTTATATTAAAACTACGACCTTACATTGTTAATACAATTTTAAGCAACCTTTATTCCTGTATCTATTACTTCTTGAATGAATGGAGTTTCTATATTTTCATAATCCTCTACTTTAATTACATGTGGTTCTATACGACGATCAATATTTCTTCTTAAACTCATTAAGTATATTTCCTCATCAATTCTATCTCCATGTTTTAAATCATCTGTAATAATAGCAATATCTATATCACTATCTTCGTGATTTGTACCTTTTGCATAAGAACCAAATAATATAATTGCTTTTACATCATAATTCTGTAAAATTATAGCAACATATTTTTTTACAATATCCATTATTTCTGAGTTGATGACTCTGTTGTTTCTTCTTTCTTTTCTTCCATCAATAGTGTTTTCAACCATGTCCTTACCTCCTCTATATTTTCTAATTGTTTTGATGTATACTCATCTGTACACTTTTTTGCAAATTCCATTTTATAATCATCATATCTAGCTTCTATATTAAAATGAGAAATAGTTTCTAGTAAAATCTTTTGATGTTCTGTTGTTTCCAAATTCATTTTTTCTGCTAAATAATCTAAGTCATGACTTTTGGGTGCGTGTGGTGCATTTTTGTTTATTTTTGCATAATATGCTTTTAATAATTTTTCAATAAGTAATTGCCCAAAAAATAAGCAATATGTATTTCTTTTTTTCTCTTTTAAATCCATCATTACATCATAATCATTATCTGAACTCTGTATCCAATAATTCATTAAATCTATATTATTCATATATAATTCTTCCTTTCATTGTTATTATAACATTTTTATTATTAATTTTCCATATTTTATTGATAGTATTTACCAAAAATATTTTAACATACATTTATAACATTTGTCTATAATAATTGTAAAAATATATAAGCTAAAAAATGTCCTTTCGAGCTATTAAAAAGGACATTTAATTTTTTGTTTGTATTTCAATAAATAGAAAGTTTTTATAAAACATTTCAAGCTTATCTAAATCAGTGTGTACATTTAAACTAATTTATTTATAACTATTATACATTTTTATTATCTCATAAACAATAAAATTTATGTAAATTTTAGCCGCATAAGAGTTTAATTTTACATAATGTATAAAATTGGACGGAAACCACTATTGTCGCCACCACCGGACGTTGTGTTACTACCACGACTTGCTGTGCATCTCTCTTCGCTTTTGTAAGTACCACCACGAAAAACGCAATGATAATTACCACTAGAATATCTAGAATATTCCGTTGTCCATTCCCTTATATTCTTTGCCATATCATTTATTTTACATTGCTCATCTCCTTCTTCTCCTGGTGCAAATGGGCCTCCATCATTTTGTCCGTTTTGCCATGCGTAGTTACTTACTCCTCCACATTTTATTATATATACTAGTGCTGTATCCCATGCATAACTATTTACTAAATCACTTGTATATTTTCCTCTTACTTCTCCGTATAATCCTTGTGCTTCACTTAATGCTTCATCTCTTGTTATATAATTATATACCTGTACTGGCTCACTTGTTGTTGACTTTTTACATACTACTTTTCTACTTCCTTGTGAATTTTCGCTCCATTGCTTTGTTTCTGTATTTACTGTTGCTCCTTCTATTCCCATTTCATATCTTCCTATATAGTATCCCTTGTTAGCATTTGTTGTTGTTTTAAATGCTTCTATATTTCTTGCTACTGATGGTTGATATGTTTTACTTCCTACAGTAAATGTTTCTGCGCTTTCTGTATAATATGAGTCTATTTCAGTTTTTCCTACTGTATCTGGCTCTGATATTGATGGAGAATCTTTTGTCCCAAATGTATATCTTCCCAATGTTATACTTCCTGTTGTACTATCTGCAAATGCAACTGTTTGGTTTACTGGCACCCACACAAATTCATTTCCATCTGTTGCATTTTTTATTACTATTCCTGTTTCTAATGTTGTTCCTGAATCACTTGCTATTTCAAATCCTGCTGGAATCACTATTTGTTGTTGTGTTATTCCTTCTCCTTTTATTACTTTTGTATTATTTGTTGTTGACCAGTCTGTTTTATTTTTTAAATCTGCAAAAGATTCAACTTTTAATACCTCAAAAACAGTTACATTTCCATCATTTGTTATATGATACTCTGCTCCTGTTTTTCCTGTAACAGTCCATGGTCCTTCCCCTGTAATTAGTTCATCTAAATTAGTTTCTGTTACTAAATCAGCAAGTCCAGTTTTTAATGCTCCTAAATCTACATCTAAATTATAATTTCCTTCTGATATAGCCCCTATTACTGCTATATTAATTGCATCTAGTTCAGCTCCTTGCTTATTCTTCTCTCTAGCTTCTGTAGCCTTCTCCATAGCATTCTCACTACCAGTAATTTGTGATATTGTAACACCTGCAAGTATCAATAAAACCACTATTGTGACGATAAGTGCTATTAATGTTATTCCTTTGTTTCTTACATTTTTTACCATTTGTATATTCCTCCTTAAATTTATTATTAAATATACTATTTAATAATAAATTTAAGTTTAGTTTTTCTTACTCTCATAAGTATTTTACAAATTCAGGCTTAAAACCGTACAAATATTTGTTAGTTGACTTTTTTATTGAAGTATGGTAAAAAAACGATTAGAAAACTATTATTAAATAGTATATTTAATTATAAAATTTTTTAAAAGTGCATTTTGGTATGTGCTTTTTTATTTTTCATTTTTTATAATTCTTATTTACAAAATGCCTAAATATAATGCAAAACAAAGCCTAAGATTATTATTAGTTGAATAATTAATAATAATCTTAGGCTAATTTAATGTAAAAAATTTTCTTATATCTTATTGTTCTTTAAGCCAATTCATAAATTCTTTTTTTGTTATTTCTTTTAATTTATATTCATCTTTCTTTTGCTTTCCAATTATTTGAAAAGCCTCATATTCAAGTTGATATTCTCCGCCTTTATTTTTTGCAAGTGCTTGTTTTCTTTTGTATATTTTTCTATATAAACCATATACCTCATCTTTTTCAACATTTTTTATAAATACTTTGCTTGCTCCAATATCTCTGCATGTCTTTTGCCCTTCAAAATAGTTACTACAATATGTAACAGCAGAATTATCTGTTACAAAATATTTGCCACAGTTTTTACATTTTTTTATATTTATTATCCCTTGTAGGATTTGATATAACTCAAATACAAGTATATTATAATAATTATCAAACTCATACACTTGTTGTAAATTATGTTCGTTATAGTCATCTATTTGCATCGAAAGTGCTAATCCTTTTAGATTAGCTTTTGGTAATTCTTCAGGTATTTTTAAAGTATATGAAAATTTATTATTTTTTAATATTGAATAGTCTTTTTCTTGATGTTCTCTTATAAATATAGATAGTCTTTGCATAGGTGTTATTTCTTTAAGTTCTTCATCTTCATTGAAAACGCAATATTCTAAAATTTCTATAATTTGTTTTCTATATGTATTTTCTTTTTGAGCATCATCATATAGAAATTCCATAAGAAAATAACCTATATCTTCCCATTTATTGCTTACTTTCTCTATGCCCTCTTTTTGTTTTTCTTTATAGCTCAAATAATGCTTTTTTATATGCTCTTTACTAACTTTATCATTTACATATATTTCAACCTTAATTTTCTGTTCCATAACTCCTCCAAAATTTTTTAATATTTTTTATAAAAACTATTGCATTAAAGACAATATTATGATATATATTATATTGTCGGTAGACAATTATTGTTTTGTATTGTTTATTGTCAATATTAGTATACATTATATAAACACTTTTTGCAAGTATTTATATAAAATAATGTATAAAAAAGATTAGCAATAATTTCAAATAAGGTTATAATAATAAATTGCTAATTATATGGAAGGTTTAAATTTTGAAGAAAATACTAATATTACTATGGCTTATTAGTTAAGCCTATATCTTATAAGAAATGGAGGTGTATATATTTATGAGTGAAAATTTAAAAGAAAAATACAGTCTAATGTTTACTTCATACCCTGATATTGTTGATATTGCACAAATGCGAAAAATGTTAGGTAATATTGGTGTAACTCTTGCTTACAAGCTCCTTAGGCAAGGTACGATTAAGTCAATCAAAATTGGTAGAGAATATAAAATTCCAAAATCTTATATTATTCAATACCTTTTTGAAACCCAACAAACTTAAATCATAGTATGGATTTTTTAATCACATTATGATATCTTAATACAAATATCACGAGGTAGACTAAATTCAAACTGTTATTTTGGAAAGGAGTTTTTGATGAATATAACAGCAAGTCTACAAGAAAAGAGAGGAATTTATCAAGTTGTGTTATCTTATAAAGATAACCAAAATAAAAGAAAACAAAAATGGATTTCTACTGGTATATCAGTTAAAGGAAATAATAAAAGATTAGCAAATCAAAAATTGGAGGAAATAAAGCAAAATTATGAAAAATTTATTACTCCTATTGCAAACAAAAATGAAACTAGCACAAAGTTATTTGAAATTTATATGAAAGAATGGCTTGAATCCTACAAGCACAATTTAGAAGAAAATACTTATGATTCTTATTTAACAGTTGTAACTAAAATTAGTGAATATTTTTCTGGAAAGAAAATCACTTTAGAAAAATTAAAGCCTATTGATATACAAAACTTTTATGATAACCTTTATAAAAAAGGATTATCTACTAATACAGTTTTACATTATCATGCAAATATTAGAAAAGCATTACAAACTGCTGTAAAATTAGATATTATTGCAAGTAATCCTGCAGATAAGATTGAAAGACCTAAAAAGGCTCAATTTATAGGAGATTTCTATTCTTTAGATGAATTACATTTATTATTTGAAAAATCTAAAGATGATCCACTAGAGCTTGTTATTTTAATTACTAGCTTTTATGGATTAAGGCGAAGTGAAGTTTTAGGTTTAAAATGGTCTTCTATTGATTTTGAAAAAAACATTATAACTATAAAACATAAAGTAGTTCAAAGAAATGCAAAACAAAATAGAACTCTTTTATTAAAAGATAAAACCAAAAATAAATCTAGTTATCGCTCTTTGCCCCTTTTGCCTATTATTGCAGATGCTTTGAAAAACTATAGGAAAAGGATAAAAAACAATAAAAAGCTATGTGGCAATAGTTATAATACAAATTACGAAGATTATATTTGTGTTGATAGTATGGGCAAACTTTTTAGACCAGAATATGTAACTGACCATTTTAGATTATTACTTAAAAATAATAATTTAAGGCACATTCGTTTTCACGATTTGAGGCATAGTTGCGCAAGCTTGTTACTTTCTAAAGGTGTTCCTATGAAAGCAATACAAGAATGGCTTGGTCATAGCACTTATTCAACTACAGCTAATTTTTACACGCATTTGGAAGATAATTATAAAACTGAATCTGCAAATGTTTTGGCTACATTTCTTAAAGTTAGTTAATTTACGATTTTGTTAGACATTTTGTTAGACATACAAAAAAATAAGCAACTCTCATTTTCTGAAAGTCGCTTATTTCAATGGCTGGACTGGCTAGATTCGAACTAGCGCATGCCAGAGTCAAAGTCTGGTGCCTTACCGCTTGGCTACAGTCCAATGTATAAATTAAATGGGGTGGAAGATGGGACTCGAACCCACGGTCTCCAGTGCCACAAACTGG
>JAFRFO010000071.1 GCA_017434295.1 Clostridia bacterium | reverse complement strand
ATTTGATATATATTTTATATATTCTTCAATAGTACATTCTGTTCATCTATAACTTTAGATATCTTATATGTGTTTGCATCTAAAATAGTATTTTTGTTTTGTATATCGTATACAAGTGCAGTTAACATAACGTCTCATTATCGGTAGCAAGTATTTGGATAGAATCCTTATGTTTAGTAGGTTTTTTATCTTTCTTTCTATTTATTTTATATACATGATTTTATACATTGTTGATGTAGCGGGGATTCGGAGGATCCCCGCTACTCTTTTTTTGCATAAAATCTTGTATAAATAAAAAAGTTTTTCATGTTAGTATCGAGAAGTAATACATATTGGTGGTAAAATCGGAATGTATTTCGAAATTAAATCGTTTTTAAAATCGGTTTTTATATCGGTTGCAAGTGTATTCCGATTTTGATTGAAATATTGATTTAATCGTGTTTTATGAGTAAAAAAACGTATTCCGCTTTTGGGGGAGGAATGAAAATTGGAACTAAAATCGGAAATGCATACACCGAAAATTATTGCGGATCTTTTAGGGGTCACAACCGATTTGTTAAAAGTATGGTCGAACGAATTTAATATACAAACGGAGCGAAGCCAGGGAGGGCATCGCAGATACTCAAAGGAAAATATAGAAGAATTAAAAGCAATAAAAGAAAAAATACAGGTGCAAAAATGGTCTTACGATCAAGTTCGATCATGGCGAAACGGAGAACTTGATTCGTTTGTTTCAAAAGAAGAAAAATCAGAATTAGAAAAGAAATTGGATGAAGTATTAGAAAATCAGCAATTACAAAATCAGTTTAATCAAGCGCTTGTTCAAAAATTACAGGAGATTACGAATGAATTATTGACGACGAAAGAGCATTTAGCTAATACAGAGAAAAAGTTAACAGAAGTAGAGGGTAAAAACAGTGAATTAGAAGTTTTTATAGAGAAGAAATTAGAGAAGCGAGATCAGTTATTGCTTGAAAACATTAGAGATATGCAAAAGCAAAATCAGAAACAAAAACGGAAAGGTTTTTTCGGTTTGTTTAAAAGTTAAATGTAGTTGCTATTATATAACAAGGAAATGCAGTACAGATCAGCATACAAGCATTCCCTTGTTATTATTATGTTACGCAGTTTTATAATTTTTTGTTTTTATTTTGTATAAGGAATCTAGGAATCCCATGAGAAATATAATTGCAAAGATACCTGTTTTATAAGAGATAGATTGGTTCTTTATTAGAGATACAGAAAAATCAATACTATAAAAAATAAATAGAATCCCAAAAATCCATATCCAGCTTTTTAACGTTTTGAAATTATATTGATAATTCGAGATTTTTTTCCACATATGTATTTCCCCTCCTTTTTTCTATGAATCATTATACATTAATTATAAGGTATTATTTTCCGATAACGGGAATTATATAAAAAAGCTAGCATGCATCTAGCTTTTTCTTTTTTGTTCGTGGATGTTTTAATCTCTTTATTTATCATGTTTTGAATGTATACTTTTATTAGTATTTTTGAGAGGAATGAGTAAATTCCTATAAATCTAATAAAATCATGGTAATGAAAGTAAACTTTTATTGAAAAGTTTACTTTCACTATAATTCTAATAACAGCTATCTTAAATTGTTATGAGATAGCTGTTGTTAGAATTATTTTGTTTTTATTTTAACTATTTGAATATGTTTATTTTTATACCTAAAGCTTGGATTATAGCTACTAGGGCGGATGAAAGCGTAAGTATTTGACTTATAACGAGGAAAAGGACTTTAGTTAATCCTTGAGAAGTACGATTTTTATTAAATAAGTAAGCTAAAAATTGCATAATACCTAATACTAATCCGTAGATACCTATCATAAATAAAATTAATGATATTAGATTTACCCACCATGTAGAGAAATAATAATGGAGTGAAAATGCTCCGATAATGACAATTCCACCCATCACTACATTTGCGGTGAAATCATATGATTTATCAATGGTTTTAGAAATTTCATTGGAGAAACCAACAATAGCAAGTATGAGCAAGCAAATGCTAACAATTAAAGTAATAGTTTTATTACCTAAAAAATTAGGAATAAAATAAAGGAGTAATCCTCCTGTTAACAAACCGAAGGCTACAGCGATTCCTTCTAAAATTTTTTTTGATTCATGTTCTTCTGTTTGTTCTTCTGTTACTTGTATTTCGGAATTAGATTGCATATTGATCTTTCCTTTCTTTTAATAATTGTATTCATTATATACAAATTAATTAATAACCTAAACTAAAAATATCTAGTAAATTCTTAGTTTAGGTTATTTTTACTGAAAGTAAATTTTTATTCAAAAGTTTACATTCAAAATAAAAAAAGAGTTCTATTAATTTATGACTCTTTTTTAGTTTAAATATGGTTAATATTCACTTGTTTTCTTATTTACAATAAGTGAATAATATTAATATATCAATATTTATTAATATGCATTATTGCATTATTTTAAATATTGAAATCCATATATATAATGTATAAGATGGATATATATTCCTGTTAGGAGGGGTTATTTGGAACAAAATAATCGATTTTTATATTACTTTATTTTTATATTTTTTATACAAACATTAATAGTAGGAAATATGACTTTTTTTGAAACCGAAGTATTATCTACTAAAAAAATCATATTATTTACTTTTTGTGTATTAGGATTAGTAATTTCTATTGTTGTTCTTTTATATAGAAAATTAAAGAAATCTTGAATACTGTATAATCCTAATATTAATTAATTTTTATATTAGTATTATTAATATTCAATATTAATAGGGAGGTTATTTCATGGAAGAGTTAAAGGAATTTGAATTAGAAAACATTGATGGTGGTTCTTGGAAATCCCATACTATAAATGTTGTTGGTAATGTTGCTACATATGGTGGTATTGGTACTGCTATTTGTGGACCAGCTTGTGGTGTTGTTGGGGCTCATTATGGGGCTGTAGCATATGGTGTAGGGTATTTATTAGATAATAAATAATATTTTAAAAAAGGGGATAGAATAATGAAACTAGAAACAAATTTAAATGTTGTAGATCTTACAAATGAAGAGTTAGAAATTAATGGTGGGGGTTCTTGGGCAAATGCTTCTGTTGGTGCTGGTACAGGAGCATCTGTTGCTGTAGGAGCTTTAAAAGGGGCACAAAAAGGGGCTTCTTGGGGTTCAAGAGTTGGTCCTTGGGGATTAGCAGCTGGAGCAGTAGCTGGAGCTGCAATTGGTGGATACCTTGCATATGATTGATAATTTATAAGTTTATAAGATTTATAATTAGAGATTTATTTTTAAAAGTCGAGAGGATTTAATATTATCTCGGCTTTTTTATTGTTGAATCAGTTTCTTATTTTATAATTTAGGGAGCAGAATACAGTGGTTAAAAAATTTACTTTTATAAAGCAACAAGATTTAAAGGATTGTGGTCCTGCATGTCTTGCAATGATTTCTTCCTATTATGGGTTTACAATGTCTATTTCAAAGATTAGGAATATAGCTGGCACAGATTTATCAGGAACAAATATAAGGGGATTACTGGAAGCGGGAGAAAAATTAGGATTTGAAGTTAAAGCTGTAAAGGCAACCAAAATTGAAAATTTGAAAGAAATACCATTACCTGCTATTGCTCATGTAGTAGTGAATGGTGGTTTGTTACATTATGTAGTTATTCATAAAATTAAGGATAATAAAATTTATATTGCGGATCCAGAAAAAGGCTTGATAACCTATTTATTAGAGGAATTCTGTCAAATGTGGACAGGTATTCTTGTATTAATGTCTCCTGGACAAAAGTTTCAAAAAGGGAAAGAACCTCAAGGAACATTTTCTCGTTTTTTATTGTTATTAAAGCAGCAAAAAAAAATATTAGTACCTTTATTTTTTGCTTCTATTTTTTTTAATTTATTTGGATTGTTAGGAGCATTTTATTTTAAGTTTTTAATTGATGATATTGTTACGAATCAGTTGTTGCAGACACTTCATATTGTATCTATTGGGATTATTATATTGTACATTTTTAAAGTTCTTCTTTCCTATTTTAGAACTCATTTGATTTTATATTTGAGTAGAAGAATAGATATTCAATTAATGCTTGGATATTATCGTCATGTTGTAGGGTTACCTATGAATTTTTTTGAGACAAGAAAAGTGGGAGAAATTATTTCTCGATTTATGGATGCAAGTAAAATAAGGGATGCGTTATCAACAATTACAGTTACATTAATGATTGATACATTAATGGTTACATTAGGAGCAATTTTATTATATATACATAGTCCTATTTTATTTGGTGTGACTCTATTATTAATACCTTTTTATATTGGGATTATTTTTGTTTTTCATAAACCGTATCAATTAATTAATAGAGAAGAGATGGAAAGTAATGCTAGATTAAATTCTTATTTAGTAGAATCTTTAAATGGAATTGCAACAGTAAAGTCTTATAACGCTGAAAAAGAAGTGTTTTTTCAAACTGAAAGTCATTTTGTTAATTTATTAAAGAATGTATTTAAAAGAGGAATGTTATCTAATTTACAAGGATCTATTAAAATGGGACTTGAGTTAATTGGAGGGACGGTTATTCTTTGGATTGGAGCTATACAGGTATTAAAAGGTAATATGACGATAGGTGAATTAATTACATATAATGCACTTTTAGCTTATTTTTTAAATCCAATTGAAAATTTAATTGGAATTCAACCTATGATGCAATCTGCATTAGTTGCTGGAGAACGATTAAATGAAATCTTTGATTTAGATGCTGAAAAAAGTGAAAAAGAAGATAATAAAGTCTCTCCTAAACAGTTATCTGGGAGGATTGAATGTTCTAATGTTACATTTCGTTATGGAACACGTAAGAATGTTTTAAATAATATAAGTTTTTCTATTGAGTCTGGTAGTCAAGTTGCATTTGTAGGAGAAAGTGGTTCTGGAAAAACGACAATTTCAAAATTGCTAATGCATTATTACGAATCACAACAAGGTGATATATATTATGATGATTATCATATTAAAGAAATAAATCGTACTGCATTACGAAATCAGATTGCATATGTTTCTCAGGAATCATTTTTCTTTAGTGCGTCTATTTATGAGAATTTATGTTTTGGATTAGAACGATCAGTTACGTTAGAAGAAGTTATACAAGTATGTAAACAGGTTTGTGTACATGAGTTTGTTGGTGAATTACCGTTACGTTATGAAACTCATTTAGAAGAAAATGCTTCGAATTTATCAGGTGGACAAAGACAACGTTTAGCAATTGCGAGAGCGTTATTGAAAAAACCAGATATTTTAATTTTAGATGAAGCAACAAGCAATTTGGATTCTACAACTGAAAAAAATATTACGGATATGTTAAAAGGATTAGGTTTACAAGGAGTAACTGTTATTATGATTGCTCATCGATTAAGTACAATTCAACATGCAAGTCAAATTTTTGTAATGGAAAAAGGAAATATTATAGAGCGAGGTTCTCATGAAGAATTATTATTCCATCAAGGAGAATATTATCGTCTTTGGAAGAATCAAACAGTTCACGTAGATCATATAGAGTCACAATTTAATAAAATGAGGGGTGGTCAATATGAGTAAGATTTATTCTTTTGATCAGTTAACAGATAGTGTAGAGTTATTGGAACGAAAACCTCCTCGTTTTATCGCTGGATTACTATGTTTTCTTTTTTTAAGTTTAATAGGATTTATAATTTGGGCATATGTTGGAAAACTAGATATTGTGAGTAAAGGAACAGCAATGATACAAGGTAAGTCAGATGTAAGTGTATCTCGAACTCAAATTCCAGGTGTTGTAGATACTATTTCTGTTCAATCAGGAAATGCGGTGAAAAAGGGAGATACTTTACTTCAATTAAAAAACCAAGAATTAATGGATAAACAAAATCAAATGGATCAAATTGTTAAGCATTTAGAAGGACAAAAAGAGATGTTAGAACAGTTAAAAAAGAGTATTCAATCCCATAAATCATCTTTTTCTGATGAAGTGGATAAAAAAATAAGGGAAGAATATAAAGCATATGAGCAAGGGTATCAATCTTTGCAAAATGAAAAAGAAAATGAGATAAATTTGATAGTTAATAGTAAACTATCAAATGAACAAGACGAGATTTTACAAGGGTTGATTGCAGAAAAGGAAAATATACAAAGAGAAATTAAATCTATAAATAAACAGAAAGATAAAGAAAATATATTAGATGAACAAAAACAAGTATTGGATGATAGAATTCAATCTTTAGAGTCTCAACAAAATAATATAGAAAAAAGAATAGGTCAAAGAAAAGAAACGTTAGATAGTGAAAGGAAGAAAGTTGATACAACGAAGGAAGGGAAACAAAAACAAAAGGAACATGCCTTGAATCAATATAAAGAAAGTACTATTGTTTCTGTGAATCAGCGTATTCAATCTTTAGAGCAAGAGATATTTATAAAAAAACAAGACTTGTCTGGATTACATAATCAAAATGAAACGATGATTATAAAGGCATATCAAGATGGAGTTGTACAATTCCCTTCTATTTTGCAACCTGGTGATTTAATTGACCCAGGTCAAGAGGTCGTTTCAATTATTCCGAAAGAAGATGGAAAAAAGGTGAAAATTTTGTTACCTGCTGAAGAGATAAGAGGGATTAAAAAAGGGGATAAGGTACAGTATTCGTTTAAGTTAAATAAAACGGATAAACAAATGGGAAAAGTAACGTATATATCGGCACATCCTATTTTTGATAAAGATTCTAAAGCTTATGTTTATGAATTGGAGGCAACAATTGATAAACAGGAATTATATGAGTTGCATACAGGAATGGTAGGCAGGGTTTCGATAGTAACAGGAGAAGAACCGATATGGAAATTTATATTAAGAAAATTAGATTTTATCTCTAATTAATGGAGGGTAACAACATGAATGAGACAGTATTAAATATGAATAATAAAAAAAGGAACGAAGCTAATTTAACATATAAAAATTTATTAGCAATTATTTTAGGTATTTTTGGGATTTCGTTTGTAGGAGGAATGTTTTTTGCTTTAGCTGCTGGAGTTTACGGAGAAGAAGCTACAAAACAATTTTCAGAAGGTTATTATTGGCTACTAATAGATGCAGCTGCTGTTATGTTAGTCTTATTTTTATATAAACCAGCACGTAATTTTATTATAGATATTTGGAATATATCAGTTTTAAAAACAGGAAAAACATACATATACATACTATTTGGTCTTATAATTATTGCGTTATCACAGTATATATTGTTGGGATTATTAGGCATTGAAAGTGCAGAACAACAACAAAGTCAATTAGGAACAGCAACGCTTCAAAATAGTATGATACAAAGTATTATATATATTTTAAGCGTAGCTATTATTACACCAATTAAAGAAGAAATAATATATAGAGGTATTCTATATAGATTTTTAGAAAAGAAATATAGTTTTCTAGTTAGTATGATTATTTCTTCAGTTATATTTGGTCTTTTACATGGTGGTTTGCCAATTACAGCAATGATTATGGGAATAGTATTTGCTATTTTGTATAAGAAGACAAATTCTATTATGCCTTCAATTATATTGCATACATTTTGGAATTTATTTGTAAGTGTTGTTACAATTATGTCTTTATAGGGGTAGCGTCAGAAAAATGCGGATTTACAACGTTAAGCATTTTGATACAAGTCTTATGAGAAATTATGAAGTCCTAATTTAACGATAATTTAATTATGTACCAATAGGCTTTACTCTATTGAGATTGTGAAAAAATGTACTTAAACTAATGGGGCAGGTTAGTGAAAGGCAAGTTATTTAAAATATATATTAAGACTTCAACAAATTTTAGTGTTATATATAAACCCCTGCCCAGTCTTTTAAATTATGTT
>JAFRFO010000070.1 GCA_017434295.1 Clostridia bacterium | reverse complement strand
TCATAATCTTTTGGCTTATTTTTACTCCATATTATATTTGGAATCATAAGCATTAACAAAAATATTAAACCTATATATGAAAATCCAAAATTCATTTTTAACATCTCCTGTATTTTTTTATCTAACTTGTTCGCAATATTACAGTATTAAGATTTTTTCCTTATTATATAACAAAAGACTGATAATTACAACTAACTACTATGCTTATTTTTATAAATTTGAACGCACGGATACTTTGGTTTTGTGCAATGTTAAATATTTCAAAATAGATCTATCAAAGTATGTTTCTACTAGCCTCCCTCTCTTTAATTTCAAAAAAAAAATAAGTTCTGTTGTTTTTGTATTTTATACATTTTATAATTATTTTATCAAATTTAATATTTTCTATTTCTTTTTCGGTTTTATAAATTTAAATCTTTGTTTTATATTCTTCATAATTTTTTTAAAATTAAAAAAAATACGAAATTTTCAATTTTGCGCAAATTATTATAAATTTCAAAAATTCTTGATTTTTACAAAAATAACAAAAAATTTGCAATTTTGAAGATTTTGAAGATTTTGCCCCACTACCTCCAAAACTGCAAATTTGCCTCTTTTCCCTATTTTGTTAAATTGTAATTTCTTGTTCTTATATAATGTCCATCTTGTACTGCAGCAAATGATGCAATTAGGTTCAACATTGCTTCGAACAACACTATTAGCTCCAATTATTGCACCATTTCCAATATGAACTCCTGGAAGTATAGTAGCATTTTGACCTATCCATACATCATTGCCAATATATAAAAAATAGTAGAATTATTTTCTACCATTTTTCATTTAATATCCTATTCAATTTTCATAAGATTTTTTATTGATTTTTTCATTGCATATTTATTTATTGTGATTGCTAAAACAAAAGTTATTAAAATAACTGATAAACATATTGTATAAACAGTAGGCATAATACTAGAAAAATCAAAATTGATTCCTATTTTTAGATTAGCCATAAAAACTATAAGAAAAATTATACCTAGTATCATTAATATTATATTTATTACACCAAGTTTTCTAGAAAGTTCAGTCTCACTATCCCAATTTAAATGTAGTTTTTTAGAATTCTTTAAAAGTAAAAGGTTTATACAAATAAGATTAATAAGGAAACTAAAACAAGCACTTGCTGGAATTATCCAGCTATTTTCAATAGTCATAAAACCTAAAGCTAAAGCAACTATTCCTAAGATAATAACATATAATACACTTCCCAATGAACAGATAAGTAAAGAAAAATTTCGTTTACTCTTGTAGTAATCAGTATAATCAACTGGTAGAGTTTTAATAACACTAAAATTATTACCTTCGCGTGAAAAAGCTGTTCCTGGCAAAACATTGTATGCACAAGACATGCAAGACGCTGTTAATGCAAATGACATAAACGCAATTAAAATTGTGAAATCGCTAAAAGGTGCGTTTAAGTTATTAAATACATTATTATCCAAAATAAATGGTAATGCAAAAAGCACTGGCCAAATAAAACTCATAACAAATCCATAAAGCAAATAAGCTGGATTTCTTTTTGTGCTTTTTACCTCATAACCAGTCAACGCTTTAAGGACATTTTTCTTTTTTCCATTTTGATTCAAAGCTTTTGCAACATCATTATTTTTTGTGCTTGTATTTTGCATAGAAAGAGCTGTATTAAAATAGAAAGCTTTTACAGAAAGTGTAGCCAATAAGCCAACTCCAATAGAAATACCCACGCTAATTAACAATCCCAAAATATTTCCTTCAAATATAAACTTGTTCATAAAAGATATATTAGGAATCGCTTCTGAAATATATGAAATTAAATTAATTGTTTCAGAACCATTTCCAAATATGTTTTTTCTAAAAATGTATAATACTGTAAGTCCAAATGAAAAAATTCCTCCTAATAACACAGTTGTATCTCTGTTTCGCATAATACCAAATATTCGAAAAACTACTACAACAAGTAGTGTAGCAATTGAAATTCCAGTAATTGGAATCAAAACACTAGAAATAATAATTCCAATTATATATGGTATTCCAAATCCTGCGTGAAGACCAACTCCTATACATATTGGATTTATAGTTAACACACTTAAAGCAACCGGAAAAACAGATGCAACAGCAATTTTTGCCATTACAATCTGAGTTGCAGAAAAAGGCATTGGTAAAAGAAGTTCAAGGTCATCTGTTGTATAAAGCACTGATATTATATTTTTAACTGCAAGTATAAAGCTTAATGCTAAAATCCCCATCATTAGTACTTGTGATATTTTTTCAACTTCAAAAAATTGACCTAAATATGGTTCTATAAAGTATGACCCAAAAAATAACCCTACAGCCAAAATTAACAAACAAATATATACTAATATTTTAGCAGCTTTTGGTGATATTAGTGCTTCGCTATTTCCAATATTTGCTTTGCCATTACATTTTTTTAGAATTTTAATAAGCTTTTTGGTTTTTGATAAATTTCCTGTAGTATGATTATTTACTACCATTATTTAGCCTCCTTACAGGATTTTCTAATTAATACATAAACTATAAGCATTACACCAAGAACTGCCAAAACAACAATATTGAAAATATTTGCATCAAACAAATTTATAATTTTTACTACACCAAGCATACCACATATTAGACCACCAATGATATTTGTTACTGCTGAAAGAATTTTATATCTTTTAATTCCTTTATCTGAGTATCCATTTAATGTAGCTTCTTCTCTTTTGCTAATATTTCCAGTGGTAATAGTTATAATTCCTTTTATAATACAATAGATACCTATTGCTATTATCACATAATTAAAATAATCATTTTTTCCCATATTTACTTCTCCTTTTTTATTCTTTATTATCTGTTAATTCAAGAAAAATATTTTCTAAAGATGACTGTTCTTTGTGCGTTGCTTTCAGGTCATCCATAGTTCCTTTGTAAAGCATTTCTCCCTTTTTAATTATACATATTTCATCACATAGCTTTTCTGCTACTTCAAGCACATGAGTTGAGAAAAATACTGTTTTACCTTTTTGGGCATGTTCACGCATCATCTTTTTTAGTTCAAATGCCGCTTGTGGATCAAGTCCAGTTAGTGGTTCATCAAGAATCCAAACTGATGGATCATGAATTAGTGCTCCTAAAATCATGATTTTTTGACGCATACCATGTGAATAAGAATTAATTTGATTTCCAAGTGAATCATAAATTCCAAAACGTTTTGCGTATGTTTCAATGAATTCATTTCTTTTTTCTACTGGTGTGTCATAGATATCTGCCATAAAATTCAAATATTCTATTCCAGTTAACCTTAAAAAATGATCCGGACTGTCAGAAACATAACCAAATTGACTTTTTGCTTTTTTAGGCTCTTTTACCACGTCAATCCCATTTATCATAATTGTTCCAGACGTTGGTTTTATTACACCAGTTATTGCTTTAATAGTAGTAGATTTTCCTGCGCCATTATGTCCTATAAATCCAGTAATAGCGCCTTCCTTGGCAGTAAATGATATATTTTTAACAACATCGAATTTACCGTATCTTTTAGTAAAATTATTTACACTAATCAAGGCAATTCCTCCTTTCTCTTCTTTGAATATCTTTAATTAATATATTATCATAAAGTTACTTTTATTGTCAATATATTTAACTTTATTATATTCCTTTTAATATATACTGCTGCCAGAAACAGGATTCAAACATAGTATAGCCTTATTCCCAAAAAATCAATTATTTTTGAGTTTTGAGAATAAGCTTTTATAATATTATACAATTTACTTTTTAATAATAACCACCCGTGAAACGGGTGGTTTTCACTTGCCCTATAAGGGCATATAACATTGCAGCACCTAAAGGTGCTGGCTTTCACTCCGTTCAAGCC
>JAFRFO010000006.1 GCA_017434295.1 Clostridia bacterium | reverse complement strand
CTACTCCATTTACGGTTTTAGTATTATATTTAATATCATTACTTTTAGCTTCAACACTATAATTATTTTGCTCTTGTGTTATCGTTGTTATTATATCACTAGTATTTGCAAAACAATTTAATGTTCCATCATTATTGCACTGTAATTTATATTGTTGAGCTGGAAAGGTATTATAAGTTCCACCTTCTCTTGCACCATCAAAAACTATAGTGTTTCCTGATGCCCCTTGTATATACTTAGCCCAATCATAACTTGGATCACGAACATCATCTATACATAGCGCTGCTTCAGGATAACCACTTTGATTATAAACTGCTAGTCTCCAATCATTTTTTCTATATAAGAATTTTTCTGAATTAGTATTATTCTTAAGATTTATTTTTTGTCCATATGCTCCTCCATTTTGAACATACCATTTTTCAAAACTTGAAATATCGTCTACTCCTAAACTACTCAATTGATAAGTTTTACGCAAACTTCCATCACTTTTGTAAACATTAAGTAAATAGCCAACTCCTGATTGTGACGTTAACATGATAGAATCAGTTAATGCTGCGCTTATTTTTTCACTAGACATTTTAATATAATATGGTCCATCATTACTTGGTGCCATACTATTACCATTATATTTTACATAAATTAAATTATAATCTAATACAGTGTTTTCATTATAAGTTCTTCTCCATCTTGCTCCTTCGTCTCCAAATATATAAGAATTTCCTGTTCTTCCTGTAAGCATAAACCATCTATATTCTGTATAATACCTGTCTGTTCCCTCATATTCTATATCAGCTTTAACTCCAATATTTCCATATCCAATTGCTACTATGATAGACACTAATAACATTCCAAATAATCTAAATTTAATTGTTTTAAAAATAGAAAACTTATAATTTAAAAATATAATAACAGATATGATTACAACTAACGTAATAGTTATAGATATTGCTATTCCAGTTCCAATAGAAATAATTACCTCAGAATAATCATTATTATTTTCTGTACTTTCTTCTTTTATATTTAATGTATTACTTACATTATTAATTACAACTCTATTTTTGAACGTTCCAGTTGAATTTTCTGTCATATCTTTAGTTAACACTAATGTTACTTCTACGCTTTCACCTGGCTCTATTACACTTGTGGCAATACTTTTATTTGTAATTGTTCCATCTAAATTATTAATCCAATTGCTATTTTCAGATGCTGGGAAATATAACCCATTTGGTATATAATCTATTATTTCGCCAACTGTTCCTGCTAATTCTCCTATATTCGTTATTTTTATTTTATATTCTATAGTTACTTTTGTTCCATCTAACTCTTTTGATTTTATTTCTATTTTTGCTAATTTAGAATTATCATAATTTTTATCTTCTGTATTATCACCTTTACTTGTAATAATTTTTGAAATATAGTTTTCTACCATAAAATCAAATTTTTTATTTTTTACTAGTCCAACATTTATATCTTTATAATCTTTATTTATATCTAGTAGTTCTGTTGATCCACAAACTATCTCTTTATCTTCTACTACTTTTGTTGTTTGATATATATTAATATTTCCAATTTTGTTGTTTTTAGATAATGTATAATTATTTGTATCATATATATATACTATAATATACTTTCCTTCTGATAAATCACTAATTACATATGTTCCATTTTTGTCTGTTTTTCCTTTGTTTATTATATTGTAATTATTATCAAATAAAATTGTTTCTACATCACTTATAATACTTTCAG
The DNA here is from genome assembly GCA_017434295.1 of Clostridia bacterium. Lineage (GTDB taxonomy): Bacteria > Bacillota > Clostridia > TANB77 > CAG-508 > CAG-269. The sequence continues at coordinate 27,295 of JAFRFO010000006.1, read as the reverse complement.
ATTCATCTTTTATACCATTTTCATTTTTATCATCCCATATAATACCAGTAATACTATATTTATTTTGTTCAGGTGAATAATTATCTTCTTCTCCATCTATTATAACTGGTTCTATATATTCTTCCTCATGTTCTATTATTTCATCTTCAGGATCCATAGTTTCTTCATCACGTTCAGCTTCTTTTACGTCTGCCAAAAGTATATGTGAAACAAATCGTGTAACATCAACATTAACATTTTCTATTATATCAGAAGTTAAATTGTTATCTCCTTCATGATTCTCTAATTTCCATTCTCCAAAATTATTTGAACCAACAGCATATGCTGTAATCTCTTTATCTTTGTCTACCTTTCCAGCTATACCAGTAATTGTAACATTTACCTCTTCCTTATATGGAATTAGTAATGGAATAACTACATTTGCAATTCTTTCTCCACTTTCATTTATCCTTATAGCGTTAAATTCTTGTATATTATTTTCTATTTTATTTATAGTAATTACTTCATCTTCCTCAGTATTTTCTTCATTATCTTTATCATTATAAATTATTTCCCAATTATTATATTTTGCTGTAACATTTCCAATTTCTTCTGGTGTGTTAACCAATAAGTTAACTAATGTATAATCTAATCCATCAACTGAATAATCACTTTTTCCTTCAGATTTTACATTTATATTATATTTAACTTCATCTCCTTTTTTTATTTTTTCTCCTGCAGTTGGAGATGACATTGTTACAACTATTTTCTTTATTGGTACTATAGTAATGTTTTCATTACTCTTGTATTTATCATTTAGTATTGCTATTGTTTTTAATTCAATTTCTGTTTTTCCACTATACTCTGGATTTGAATAAACCTTATTTAAATTAACTACTGTTTCTATTACGTAATTATATTCTTCTACATTTTCTTCTGGTTGAATTTCAAAAATAACTGTATTTGTACTTTCAATTACTTCAGGTAAATATGGTGCTTCTTCACTTTTATGGAATGAATCTAATTCCATACAATCTGGCAACTTAACTTTTACTGTGGATGTTTCTTGTATTTTTCCTTCAATTTTCAAATCATATATATAATTATATTCTACTAAACCATGTTTTCTTGAAGTTAAAGTAATCTTATATGGTTTTTCTTGAACATTACTATCAATTAACCCATCTTCATTATTACTTTGTTCTGTTTCGGTTAGTGTAGATCTTGGATTTTGACGAATTGCTTGGGTTGTAGTACTTATATTTCTATTTGCTAATAATGATTTATCTACTTGTTCTTGTAATTCTGCTTTAGTTTGTTCTTGATTTAAAGCCTCTTTAAAATTAACCAAATTTACTTTAGTTACTGTATTTCCTTGTTCTATTGCATCATTATCAAAAGCAAGATAATTACTGTAATTAACATTAATATTTGCTTCTTTACTGTTTATTTCTTGACCAAGAATTACAATTGCAGGGAATGTAATTGTAGTTCCATTTGCTATATTTGAATTAATATATTCTTTTTGTTCTCCCTCTAGTGCTACTCTAATAGTTTTATTTTCTGCATTATAATTTATTGCTTTTAGCTCTAATCCATTAGCATACATAACAGTGGCTTTTTTTAATATATTTTCGTCTAATACTACTTTTTCAACTTCTTCAGGAAGTTTTATTTCGATGTTAGGATTTTTAAATAAATTATACTTATTGCTACTTATTGGTAATTCTAGTGTGAAGTTTAATTCATTTTGTCTCTCATTTGTCCATGTATATTTATCATCTTCAACTTTTAAGTTAACTTGTGTAGCAGATTCTTTTACTTCAATTGATGCTTTTTCTTGGTAATTATATATTACTGTTTCTTCAATTTTTGTTTGTGTAGTTGTTTGATTTGTTTGTTTATCAACAACTTGCTCTTTAATCTCTTTTTTATTTACTACACTTATTTTGCTTAAAGTTTCTATATTTTTTATTGTTTTGTCATTTACTTCAGCTGGTATTTGTTTTTCATTTTGTATTCTTATTTTACCAACTTTAACAGGTTTTGTGATTTTTATAAACAATTTAGATACATTTTGTGGATAACTAACTTTGAATATGCCTTTTTCATCTACTTGTGTGTTGTTATCAACCTTGGCAATTATATTTCCTTGTTCATCTATAATTGTTAAACTACCTGTATTTCCTAAAATATCAATAATGTTTGATTTAACCATCATGCTAGATAAATATGTTACTTTATCTATTCCATATCCATTATTTATTTCAAATATTGTTTCATTGCCTAACTCTTTTTTGCTTATGTTTATATCATAGTTTTCTTGATATTTAGTTGCTAATTTGTTTTTTATAAATCCATTATAAATAGGAGTTGTGCTAACTTCAGAAGATATTAAACCTGATTTTTCTTCAAGTTCTACTGTATTTTCAAAATTTGAAGATATGATAGTTTCTTTTTCTACATCAAGTTGAGAATAAAGTATACCTTTTAGCATTAGTTGTGGTTTTTGTGTATTTTGAACATTTTGATTATTTTGATTACTGTTGTTTTGTTCTTCAACTGATTTTTCTATATAACAGTTTTCTCCAAAATCTAGTATAACTTTAATATTTTCTTTATCTGAACTTGCTTTTATTATACCTGTTGTTGCATCATAGTTAACTAGTTTACCATTAACAATTTCAACAGTTTTTGCAAATTCATTATTGATTTTTGGTGAATTAATTATTAACCCAGATGTTTTTAAATCAACATTTGGTTCTCCTTCTTCAAATTTTAACCCAGTCTTTACATCTAGCTCTACTATTGCCCCTTTTTGATTTTGAATGTTATAATTAACATATTTTCCTAGTGTAAAATCAACTGTTCCTGATATTTTGCTTGTGTCTAAAGATGATTCCGCTTCTTCAGTTGCTGTTGATATTGCACCAAGCATAATACTGCCTATTATAACAAACACTGCAAGTAATAGACCTAAGATTTGACTTTTTGCTTTTTTAATATCAAGCTTTTTCATAAGTTTGCCTCCTATTTGTTTTTCAAGGATTTTTTTCCTTGTTTTGTTGTATTTAATACAATACAACTTAATTATATATTATTATTATAAGAAACCTTAGTCAATAGTAGGTTTTGCCAGTTTTTTGCTATATTACAAATTTCGTCTTTTTTATTACTACGGAAGGCATTTTGCTGTATTTTATAAGCTTTTCATTAAGTTTTTATTACATTTTTATTACATTTTATCTTGTATTTTAAAACTAATTTCTTGTAAATACCGCTTCCCTATGTTTTTTATTAATTTCGGACAAATAAAAAGAGAAGAAATCTCTTTCTTCTCTTTTTTAGTTATGCAATTATTACTTATTTAATTATTTCTTTAATACTGTCTTTTTAATTACAACTATTCCTACTCCAAGTACTGCTATTGCAGATATTGCAATTATAACAATTGGTGTATAATCTCTGTTTTCACCTGTTGGATCTGTTAATGTAATTGGTTCAGCTATATTATATAAGTTAGAATTTTCCAATGAAATATTTCTACCATATTCTCCAATTCTTGTTGCATTTCCAATTTCTACGTCATTTTGGTATACCAAATTATCGTTTTTATTAACTATTCCATTAGTATTAAATGTATATTCTACAGTTGTATCACCAGGTGCTAATTCAAATGATGTATTCATTTTATATGTACTTGCATCAAAACATTTTATATTTTGAATTGTAGAAATATTTTCAGGGTTGTCTTTATTGTTAATAATTGATGCTATATAATTATTATAATCATTTGGATGATTTTTTAATACATAATTTAGTATTCTTTCTAATGCAATAGTTCTTTGGCTATCATCTTTAAATAATGAGTTAAGTAATGCATAATTCATTATAGTATCTTTATAATTATTTATATCTGCATTGTTAATAATAGCCCATTTAGAATTATCTGTTGCATTTTCTGCTAAATCTTCATTTGATATTTTTAATCCGCCTCTTAGATAATCATATAAATCCTCTACCTTTATTGTAACAATTTTGTCTCTATCACTATCATTTAATGTACCATATAGATAGTAATTCTCAGTTGCATAATCTAATTCAGAATTATTATTTACAACTATTCTATATCCTACATTAATATTGGCCCCTTGTAATGTGTCTGGTTTTATAGCTACATTGAAGAATCCTTCATTAATTCCTCCAGAAACATTATTTACTGTTCCTTCAAGTTTTCCAGTATCGTTATTAACTGTACCTTGTACATAAGTATTGTTGTTATCTTTTATTGATAAAGAATTTACATGTTTGTCTACATCTATTACTTGTCTTGGTCTTTCTATTAATCCGAAGTCCACATTCTTAATATCAAATATATATTTAAGCATTTTATTTACAAGACGTTGTTCATAATTTTCGTCTACTTCTACTCCAATGAAAAACTCTCTTGTTGATGATGTCATAATTGCATCTAAAGTTTTTCCATCTATCATATCTTCTAATGTTAATGCTTTTTTGTCTATTTCTTTTCTTGTTTCCCAGTTATCTAAAGCATCTGAGTAACGTGGTAATTCTTGAACTTTATACCATTCATTTTTCTTATTATCTTTTTGTGCTTTATTTTCTTCAGTCCATATTGTAGATTTATAAGTATCTACGGTTACATTTGTTTTTGTTTGTGAATCTGATTTATTTACTATTTTTGTTGATATTTCATTTTCTTTTCCTTGACCCCAAACAAATTCAATTTTGTAATTTCCTGGTATAAATCCTGAAATTGTATAATTTCCATCTTCGTTAGATTCTACTTCTTTTACAACGTTATTATTAGCATCTACTAATCTAACTTTTACACCTTGTACTAAATTTTCACCATCTTCGAATATACCATTTCCAAGTCTTTCATTTTTATTTAAGTATTCTTCTAATGCTGAATCCTCAAACACTGTACCACTAATTGTTCTTTCTCCTGCATCAACTATTTTTATTCCTGGTGCATAGTCTGAATCATTTTCATCTGTTTCATCTGATTTAGTTATATCATAGTTATTTGGTATTGAATCTACATCATATGTTGCATATCCATATTTTCTTTGTGCATTATTAATTTCATCACTTATTGAATAACTTGATATTTCTGCATGATTATCAAATTCTTTATCTGCATATAAAGTATCATTTTCTACATTATAAATACTTTCTTTTGGTAGTTTAAACTTAATATATACATATTGTGTATTATATGGTGCAATTTCAATATTTAATTTATCAAAATTTATTAGTGAGTAATTTTCTCCGTTTGGTTGTACTGTTACATTTTGGGCATCATATATAACCTTATCTTCTTGTCCCTTTTCATTAATTGTATATAGTTTTTCAAATGTTAAATCTTTAGAAAATACTTCTTTTAAAGAATTTACTTTAGCATATAAACTATTTGAGTTATTGGCTAATGATATTTTATATGTTATATATGTATTTAAATCCTTTGAATTATCTTTATCATCATATCTTACATCTGCCATATAAAATGGTAAACTATATGAATCTACACTTTCATTTGCAGGATTTTTACTCTTAAATCTTACACCTATTGTTGTTTCTACATTTGTATTGTTTAAGTCTTCTTCTACTATTTTGTCTTTTACACCATACTTATAGGTATAATGAGCTCCATTTATTGAAACTTCTGCATTATCAACATCTTTGTAAAGTGCTAAATTAGTTTGTTCTCTTTGATATAATCCTAAGTTTACATCTGTAATTTCAGGTGATTTGTTATTATTATATTTATTAATTAAGTAGTTATTTTCTGTTGTACTTGTTACAATAAAATCTCCATTTTTAGTTAATTTTACTAATTTTTTGTCATAATCAACTCCTTGATTTCTATCACATAAATTCTTTAATGTTACAGTTGATCTATTATCATTTGTTACTTTATTATATGATAAAGTAACTGGTTGATTTTTGTATGTTACAACTTGGCCTTCTCCTATAATTTCTGAGAATGCATTATTTAATTCATTTCTATCGCTTGTAACTTCTACTGCACTTGATTTTATTGTTTCATCTTTTTCACTTTGTGGTGTAGTAACACTTTGATATGTTATACCATCATAACTAAACTCCACATGATAATTTTTTAATTCTGATATTTTAACATTATCAAATCTATATACACCATTTTGTTCTTTTCCTTTATATTGATAGATTCCTGTTTGTACTGGTGATTGTACTTGGTTTCCTTTATCATCAACTAATCTAACAAAGATTCCATTAATTCTGTAGTCTTCATTATCTAGTTTACCATTAATTTCTTTGTCGTGCTTTCCTTGTCGTACATCTTCCCAAACTATACCAGATATTGATACAAATTGTTGTTCATTTTCTACTGTTTTTACAACTGTTGCACCTTTTTGGTTTGCTTTTAAATCAAAGATTCCTTTATCACTTACTGGTATTTTCTTTCCATCACTTTCAATATATGAATCTAATGTAAACTCTAAATGTTCTCCAATATCAGTTTCAAATATTTTATATTTTCCAATTGGTAAATGAGTAATTACTTCAGTTAAATTATCATTTTTAACAGTAAGTCTTTTAGCTTCATCAAATGATTTTACATCAGTTTTTGTTACAACATTGTTGTTATCCCATGTTACCCATCCTGTTATTTTTCCATTTTTATCTACACTAGCTAGTTTGAATGCTATTCCGTTTAATATTTTTGTACTATCTGTTTTATCTACCTTTTTGATTTGGAAATCAGCATAGGCTCTCTTATTTATATGTGTTACTGTATATGTATCTGCGGCTTCTATTTTAATATCTCTTTTTGCTAGTTCCGCATCATATTTAGCTGTCTCTTTAGGTGTGTCTTTAGTTGCATACTTAGTAGTAAATTCAGTTTTTCCTAGTTTATAGTATTTTTGTAAAGATTCTGGTATTGATGTTTCATATACCCTATATGTTCCAAGTGATATTCCATCTATTATTATTTTATTTTTAATAATATTACCTTGAAGATCTAATAATTTATTTTCTTTACCACTATTATTATCATATTTCATACCTGTAAAAAATTCTTTACCATCTTTAAAGTATGAGTATGTTCCATCTTCTTTTAACCATCCTGAACCTTCTTTATAAACTTTAAATCCTATTCCAGATAAATTAATACTTGAATTATTCTGTTCGTCATTTTTAATTATTTCTAATGTACCTTTTTCTGGTACTTCTAAAGTTATTTCAGGTGTTATTGGTGTTTTAACAGAGTTCCATACAACGTAGTTTTGGCATCCTGCACGTGAAAGGAATACAAATCTAGCTTTATATGATAATACACTTGTATTTCCTTTTACGCTAATAGATTTAACGTCACTTGGTTTTACATCTGTTACTATATAAAAGTTTTCATTATCTTTTACATTTTCTACATTCTTTGTTGTTTTTGAATCTGTTGATATACTACTTACCTTTTTAGTTTCATTACTTTTATTAATAACATTTATTTCTTGTACTTTGCAACCATTATTAAGTTTTAACTTATATGGTCCTATATATGTTTTTCCATCTTGTTCAAACACTCTAACATTTTGTTTGTCTTTCTCTGACATATTAATGCTTAATGATGCTTTTTCTGAACCTACTTCTTGTTGTAATGCATAAGCATCTTCATAAGCTTTGTTTATAGCATTACTTGTACTTCCATATTTTCTTAAATAGTCTATTGTAGTAGAATTATATTGCAAATATAATGAAGGATATAATCCAATATCTATTAATTTATTTACAAATTGCTTTGATTGCATTAATTGCCAAATTGCTAGTTGATATTCACCATTTGGATGACGCCATGGATCTTGCCCTGCTTCATCCATTCTATTAGCTAATATTGCTAATACTAATACTGGCATTGCCTTTTCGTCAGTTATTTTTATTTCTTTTTCGTTGCCATTTAGACCATACACTTTAACTTTGTTTTCGGTAATATTCAAATCTATTACGTTTACGCAATCCCAACTACGTGGAAAGAAACCTGTTCTTGGGTCTAAACAACGATTGTGAGTATACATCAATGCATCTTGGCTGTTCCATCCTGATATTGTTGAACCAACCATTGTTGTGGGGTTAAAATCAAACCAAGAATTGTTATTTGCTTCATTTATTAAATCTTTTAAAGTTGTTCTTGTTGTTGCTGCAATAATTGAAGTTAAAGTTATAGCTATTAGTATTATAAATGCAATTATTGATGTAGTTATTTTAAATAATTTGCTCTTATTCATGGCTTGCCCCCTTTCTAGCTTTAGTATAAACTACAATTCCTGTAGCTGCTATTGCTATTAATGTTATTATTATTCCTATAGTTGTATCAACACCTGTTCTAATTGATACAATTAACTCTCCTGTACTTGAGTTGTTGTTTGCATTTCTGTCTGGAATTAATGTTTCATTTGTAGATTTTACTATTTCTGCTTTATTAGATGTTAAGCCTGTATTCTTTTCTGTCATTGTTTTTGTTAATATTAATGTAACTGTTTTTGTTTCTCCTGGTTCTATTAATTCTTTTGAAAGTGTAGTTGTATGTAAGTTACCATCTGTTGAAATATACCAATCTTTATTTAATTCTGAGCTAAATGTTAAGTCTTTTGGCATATAGTCTATTAATTCATTTGCATAACCTGCAATTTCACCTTCATTTTTAACATCTATATCATATTCAATTAATAATGTTGAACCAGCTAATTTTTTACTATCTATTTCAAGTTTTGCTAGTTTTTGTTTATTATATTCTTTAACTGTTGTTCCAGAAGAATTTTGAACTGTTACTTTATTAATATATTTGTTCATGCTTAAATCAAATATTTCATTTTCTATTAATCCAGCATCTATGTTTTCTAAGCTTTTATCTTTTATTACTAATGTATCTGTTAATCCATATTTTGTATCTGAATCATTTGTTAATAATTTACTTGTTGTTATATCTGAGTTTGTTGCATCAGTTGCTTTTGCTGAATGATATTCTGTACTTCTGTATTTTACATTATCAAATGCAAATACTGCCATATATTCACCATTTGGTAAATTTGAGAATTTATATTCTCCATATTGATTTGTAGTAGCTTCTACTATATTTCCACTTTCATCTTTTAAGAATGATTTATTCTTTAAGTCATTTGCAAGAATTACTTTAATTCCTGGTAAAGTTTTTTCATTACTTTCTCTTATACCATTTTTATTTTGGTCTACCCATACTACACCAGATATATTATATTTTGTTTCAACTTGTCCTGGATTTGATTCCGAGCTTGGATCTGAGCTTGGATCTGGAGTTGGTATATCATCATCTGGATGATATGGTATATTAGTTTGTAACTTATATGTTATTTTTTCTGTTATAACATCATTTGCTAACATATTTCCAGAAATTCTTGCATATAATTCTATTTGTTCCAATGGAGACATGCTTTCATCAATTTCAGTTTCTACAACTAGATACTTGATTTCATTTGCATTTAGTTCAACTTCTTCAATTAATGTATTTAAATTTATATTAGTAATATCTATTTCTTTCAAAACATCTCTATTACTATTAATAATGTAAGCTCTTTTTACAACAACTGCATTAGGTATATCAAATGTAACCCTAAACTTATCAGTTACTATACTTGTATTTTTTAAACTAATTACAAATGAAGGTTTATCTCCTGTTTTTAATACTTCTTCTTTATTTGTAGTTCTAATATCTGCTACCACTGTTGATTCTATACTTTCTGCAAGTCCTATTTCTAATTCGTTTGAATAATAAGTATGTTGATTTACAGTTGCATTAGCTTTGAAATATGTATTATTCTCTGTTGGCTTTTTATCTTTCATAATTAACTCTATTGTATAATTTACTTCTGCTTGACTTTCAATTTTTCCTATGTTAAATGATAAAGATTTCTTTGATTCGTTTTCTGTAAATTCTTTATTTTCATGCGAATCAGATTCGAATATATCTCCTACTTTAAATTCGCTTGGAATATTTACATTAACTGTAATATTATTTAAAGTATTATTTGTTAAATTAGTTATTTTTACTTCATTATATAAGTATTCTCCCTCACTTAATGGGAAATCTTTTGATCTATTATTTAATGTTGATACCTTTAATTCTGCTGGTTTTACTGTGTTTTGGCTTGTATAAACAATGTTTTCAATTCCAGTTCCTGAAATTGTTGCATTTGCCTTAACAACATTTACTCCATTTTTTACTCTAACTTGATATGTCACAAGCTCAGTTTTTCCTGGTTTTATTGTTTCAATCGTTCTTTCTATATTTGATTTTTCAGTTTCTTCCTCATATGTTGCCTCCCATGTTATTGGTTGAGATTTTGTAACTTGTTCAAATACATTTGCATTTTCGTGATTTACTGTAATTTTAACATTTGTTATATCTTCATTTGAAGTATTAGTTAAGTAATATGTGTATCTTATTACTTGTGATTCATATACTTCATCATTTTCTTTTAATTCTTTATCTGCTGATTTTGCTACAACGTTTACTTTTAATTTTTCGTTGCTTACTATTTCTCCACTTGGCTCAGTTGCTGGTTCTTCTTGATTAGTTGGATTTGTTGGTTCTGTTTGTGGATTTTGATTTTCGCTTGCAATTATAGTTATTGGTAATTGCTTTGTGTATTCTGCTTGTGCACTACTTTCGTTAGTGTATATCATTACAACACTAGAATCTTTACTATTTTCAATATCAGCTACAGTTATATCTGCATTTATTTTTATTTGTATTCCATCAACAAATGCATTACCATTTGTTAATTGTTCTCCTTGTAATTTTACTATTATTGTTTTTCCTTCTACAGTATTTTCTACAGCTGCATTTTCTCCAGCAAAAAATACATTTGCTGATACATTTTCAATATTTGTTACTTCTTCTGGTAATTGTAATTTTATTGTTGGGTTTGTAACTACATCTGCATCTATTGTTCCTGTTTTTATTGTTGCTATAAATTCAACATTATTTGCTTTTGCTTCTGTTAAAGAATTACTGTTATTATTGTTCATAGTTAAGTTTACTTCTGTTGTTGATTCTTTTAACTCTGTTGTTGCTGTTGCTGTAGAAACAAGTCCTTCTTTATCTTTATTTGTTCTTGTTGCTACTGTTGTTTCTATTGCTTTTATTTGATTTAATGATGCTTTTTCTAATCCTGCATTTCCAATTATTTCTTTAGTTGCATTTATTCTAATTGTTCCTTCATTTTCTGCATTTGATACTGAAAATTTAACATTATGTGGCATTTGGTTTTCTTTAAATGATATTACAATATTTGAGTTTTCTTCATTTTCATCATCTAATGTTAATTTATTTATTGTAATTGTTCTTTCTTCATCATTATCTGGTGTTAGTGTTAATATTCCGGTATTTCCTAAAACTATTAATAAGTCTGCTTTGTTTAGCACAATTTCTTTGTATTGTGTTTTATTTGTTTCTATATCTCCATTGTCAGTTTTAAATTTTTCTCCTGCTAAGTTTAATTCTGCTGTTATACCATCAACATAAGATATTTCCATTTCGTATTTTTCTTTATACTCTGTATTCTTTGTTCCGGCATACATATATCCTTTGTATGCATCTGTTGTTTGTGCTTCTGCTGTAACTGTTGATATTGTTTTATAGTGTTCTTCTGTATCATATAACACATCATTTGAAAATACTTTACTAGTTAACTCATTATCATATTTTAAAAATTTAGTTGATATTTGCTCTGTTCCTTTTGTAATTGCTGTATCTTTGTCTGCTACAGCTTGATTATAAATATAAATAATTCTATAAACATCTACATCATTTGACCAATCAATGTTGTTATTATTTACAAAATTATAAGTATACTCAAATTCTCCAACATTTTGTTTGTAATCTACCTTATCTCCATTTTTTAGTATTACTATTTTGTTTGGATTTGAATTTAATACTTTTGGAGCAACAATATTTAATCTATCATATAACTTTGGTAAATTTGATGTTTTTGATGTTATTTCTTCTTCAATTATTTGTAAATTATCATCAAAAAAGAATATTTTTTTGAATGAGCGAGTATTTGATCTTTCAATATCATCATACCAGTTAATCTTAATATTAACTGTTGGATTTATATCGTTATATGAATCAGAATTTTTATATCTACCTGAAAGGACAATTTCATTTTCTCTATCAAAATATCCCATATCTACGCTTGCTTGTCTTTTAAATGTAATTGGAATTTCTAAATCAATGTTGCTTACATAGCTTGCATTAAGACCTTTTAAGTATATTTCGTTTTTCTCTTTGTCTACACTTTCTACAAATTGATTTTCTAGTTTATCAGGCAAAGTAAAATTAGCATTATTGATAGTTATTTTTGCTTTTTCATTTTCAAAAACACCACTTCTTAATGCAATACTAATATATAATTTTTCTCCATCTGTTATTTTTGAATCTTTTTCGTATTTCTTTGAACCTGATTCATTTTTTAAGTATGCATCAAAAATAATGTTTCCATTTTCAATGCTTACTCCTTGTTCACTTACTGCATATGCTGTGTTTACTGCAACAAATAAAAAGTTTACTAATGTCATGCATAACACTAACACTAATGCAATTGATTTTTGAAATAATTTTCCTTTCATCTCTTAATCCTCCTTAAATTTCTTTTACTTCTTAAAAAGTTTATTTCTTAATTATATTATATAAAATTAATTATTGAAGTCAATATGTTAAAAAAGCGTGTCTTTTTTGCATTTACGGAAGCTTTTTTACTTTGAATATTACAATTGTATTAAGTTTTTTTTACATTTGTATTACAAAGAATATTTACACATCAACCCTAACTTATATTATACAGTATTTATATACATTTTTCAACTGTTTTATCGAAATTTTTAACTTTTTATGTAAAATTTGTTGCTTATTTACAATTATTATTTTTAAACCATAATTTATTAAATATTTTTAAAAAATAATTGTAACATTTTATTCTTTTTTACATATAATATTTAATAACATTTTATTTAATTATAGTATTTTGAAAGGATGGATATGCTTATGAATAATGGATTTAATACAGAAAAAATGAATAATATTAAAAATTTAGTGGATAGTGGAAATCTTAATGAAGCTATTTCTCAAATTTCTCCTGAAATGATAGAAAATTTTTCTAAAATGATGAATAACTCCAATAATATGAATTCATCTAATAATATAAATTCAAATAGTTCTAATACATATAAAAATAAAAGCTCCCAATTAGATGAAAATATAACTAATAATAACGCTAATAGTAGTACCAACAATAATAATGCTAATAATACTACTTCTCAAAGTAACTCAAAAAACAATTTTGATTTTAGTAATATTGATATGAACACTGTTATGAAAATGAAGTCTGTTATGGACAATATGAATAACAAAAATGATCCTAGGTCTAATTTATTAAACTCTCTAAAACCTTATTTAAGAGATACCAAAAAAGAAAAAATAGATCAATATGTTAATTTGTTGTACTTTTCAAAAGTAGCTGAAATGTTTAATAACAGCAATAATAACAAGGGTGATTAGTATGTTTAATATACCATTTTTAAATTTTCCTTTATCTAATAATAAAACCAGTGGAATTGATAATCTTTTTAAGATTTTTAATTCCACTGGTTATGATGAACCTATTTTTAATATTTTTGGTATATCCCTATATCTTGACGACATCTTAATTCTTTGTATTTTGTTTACTTTATACATAAATGATGTTCACGATAACATGCTTTTTCTTAGCTTAGTCTTATTAATAATTACATAAAAATAGCTTAAAACTATTAATTTTTAAAAAAGAATAAGCAAGGTTAAAATTAAATATACATTTTTTAAGTATTCTCAATAATTATCTTATCATTATCTACAAAAATATATGAATTTCTATGCAACAATTCTTCATCTCTATTTATTTCTTTTACAATGTTTGCTATTCTAACTTGTACAGAATCAAAAACGCCTGCTGCAATTATGGCTTGTTTGTTTCCTTTCGCACCGGCATGAGCTAAACCTCTTAAAGAACCCAAAACCACTATATTGTCTGATGCCATAATTTCCGCGCCAGAATTTACATCACCTATTATTACTATGCTTCCCTCTATTTCCATTTTCTGTCCTGATCTTAAAGAACCTCTATGGAATTTGGTTTCAGAAAGTGCTATATCTTGGTCAAAAGTTTTCTTAATGCTTGCTAGCCCTAAGCTTTTAGGTGAATCAAATTCTATTTGAACATCAATTTCTTCTTTTATTAATTCTTGTAATTCATCAATTTCTTTATTTTTAAGAAGTTTTCCTGTAACTCTTATTGGAGTTTTATCATCTTTATATAGCTTCTTTAGTTCAGGCAATTTTTTCTTAAAACTTTCTAAAATATTATCATAAGTAGCATCTTCTTGAATTTTAATCACTAATTCATCTCTTTTCAAATTGATATTAATACAATTTTTCATTTTTAACATCCTTTCTCTTTATCATAATTTTTTTGATTTTTAATCTAACGATTCAGTATATACTTTTGCAGATAAATCCTCATATATGTCTTGTATATTCATTCCAAAATATTCTGACATTATATCTCTTACTACTTCTGCTGTGTAATTTCCATGTCCTCCGTTTTCTACCATTACAACTATTGCAATTTCTGGATCTTCAAATGGAGCAAATCCAACAAACCATGCATTTACTTTGCCTCCTGGTGCTTCTGCTGATCCTGTTTTTCCTCCAACACTTATTTCAAAATCTCTAAATATATTATAAGCTGTTCCTCCTGCTTCTTGTGTAACTGACTGCATTCCATCTAGTACAATATTTATATTGTCTATATTTATTGTTGTTCCATCATCTTCAATATCTGGTAGTTTTAACTTTTCCTTGATGTATTTTTTTATTTCTTCTCTTGGTACTTCTGTTCCATCTGCATTTATTATTGTTTTTACTATTGTTGCATCAACTTTATTTCCACCATTTGCTAAAATACTTATATATCTTGCCATTTGTAATGGTGTAAACTCATTTAATCCTTGTCCAATTACTGCATTTAAAGTATCTCCTGGTACCCAAGTTTCGTTTCGTGCTTCTTTTACTTGTTTACTTGCAAGTACTCCTTTTGTTTCTCCATCAAGTTCTATTCCAGTTTTATTACCTAATCCAAAGTATTTTGCATATTTGTCTAATGTATCTATTCCCATTCTGTTTCCTACTTCGTAGAAATAAAAGTTACAAGAATTTTTAATTGCTCCAGTTACGTTTTGCCATCCATGTCCTACGTGATAATCTGTGTAAAACCAACATCTCCACCCTCTGTCTCCTAAATAATAAATTCCCGTATCATTTATTTGTTCATCAGGTGAAACTACTCCAGATTCAAGTGCCGCAATTGCTGATACCATTTTAAATGTTGATCCTGGCGAATAAGAACTTTGAATTGCTTTATTTACAAGTGGTGTATTTGGATTATTATTATATTCATTCCAATCTGCTACACTAATTCCATTTACAAATTTACTTGGGTCATAATCTGGATAACTCGCCATTGCTAAAACTTCACCAGTTTTTACATTCATTACAACTGCACTTCCTGCTTGCGCATCATATACTTTGCCGAAACCACCTTCTGATATTTTATGAATATTTCCTGCCAAAGCATTTTCTACTATTTTTTGCAAATTTGCATCTATTGTAAGTACTATATTAGAACCAGCAACTGCATCTTGTGCAACATATTCGCCAGATGCTGTTCCATCAACTCCCATATCTATTTGTTTTATTCCGTTTGTTCCTTTTAAATAATCTTCAAATGAATATTCAATTCCTGTTTTTCCGATTATATCATTTATATCATATCTATCTTTTTTTGCTTCATATTCATCTTGTCTAATTTTTCCTGTATAACCTAAAATATGTGATGCTACTGTTCCTGATGTATATTGTCTTTTAGGTTCAACTACTATTGTTACTCCAGGAAATTCTGCACTTTTTTCACAAAACTCCGATACTGCCTCTCTAGAAATATTGTCAGCCAATCTAAAAGCTCTTGTACTACTATAACCTTTTCTAGAAATTTCATATCTTAATCCTATTATTTTTCTTGCATCTTCTAAATTAGTAGTTGTTATATTGTATTTTTGTTTAAATTCATTAAATACTTGTTCTGCTGTTTTTCCTACTGTTATTTCATTATCTTGTTGCCATTTTGCTAATTCTTCTCCTTCTATAGTATATCTATATGGATTTACTTCTATTTTAAAAGTATCTGGTGCTTTTTTACCATATTTTGCTAGTGTATTTACTATTTGTAACATACAGTTATTTAATGTATCAGAATCAACTTTACTTTTGTATAATTCAAGTCCAAATGTTGTTTCTGATGTAACTAATACACTTCCAGTTCTATCAAGTATCTTACCTCTTGCCGCTTCCAATGTAGTTTCCCTAGTTAGACGTGTATTTGATTGTTCTCTATATTCTTCTCCATGTACTATTTGAAGGTTAAATAATTGGACAATTAATACTATTCCAAAAATATATGTAATTACTGTTGTTAAATTATATCTTAAATTTAAATTTTTCTTTTTGATTAGTTTTTTTGCCAATTTTTCACCTCCTATTGACGTTTAACGCCGATATTTGCTAATTATTTTCTAAACTCTTTTAAAAATATCTTGTTAATATCTTGTCTTCTTGATATTCATTTTCTATATAATATCCTAATTTTTTTAATAATGGATAAAAGATTATTGCTAACAACACATTATATAATACTTCTATTAATACAATTCTAATAAATATTAATAATTCTAGATTAATTTTCAAAATAAAGTAATTTAGTAAATATACAATTAATTCAAACGCAAATGTTAAAATTCCTACCATTATCATTATTGTTAATTTGCTGTCCTTTGAAAAGTTTTTGGCAAATATACCAGAAACAAGGCCTACTATTCCAAGGGTTACTGTATATATTCCTATTACATCTCCAACTACAATATCTAACATTAACCCTATTTCTATTCCGTAGGCAATTCCTTTATTTCGACCTGAAAACAATCCAATAAACAATACATATATTACAAATAAGTTAGGCATCACGCCTCCAATTGTAAACCAATCGAAAAAATTTTCTTGTAAAAAATATATTATAAATGATACTGTTATTAATCCAAAATTTATTGCAAATCTTTTCAATTGATTTTCCTCCTTATTTTTATTGATTTACTACAAGTACACTATTTAATTTGTTAAAGTCAACAGATACTGCAACTTGAGCATATCTATCTGTTAAATTTTCTGTATCAACTACTTTTTTTACTGTTCCAATCTGCAAGCCCTTTGGATATAAGCCTCCTAAACCTGATGTTTGAATTGTATCTCCTTGTATTACACTTGCTTCAGTTGGTATATACATTGCTCTTAAACTAGTTTTATCTTCTAGAGTTCCTTTACAAATTATTGATTCTTTTGTAGTGCTTAGCATACAGCTAACTGAACTTGCTGGATCTATTAAAGTTTGTACTTTTGATGTACTATCTGTAACTGATATAACATGTCCAACTAATCCTTCTTCTGCAATAACTGTCATATTCTTTTTTACTCCATCTTTTGAACCTATATTTAATGTAATTGTTCTTGAGTAATTGCTTATATCTTTATTTATTACATCTCCTGGAATAGTCTTGTAATTACTGTATTTTTCTGTTAAACCTAAATATTGTTTTAATGTTTCGTTTTCTGTTTTTATATTTTCTATTTCTTTAATAGATTGCTCTAACTCTTTATTTTTAGCTGTTAGCTTTTCATTTTCTTCTTTTAAGGTATTTATATCGTCAAAAAATGCGTTATTCCCACTTATTTTATTTTTTAGAAATGTTAATCCATTTTGTATAGGCATAACAAATTTGCTCCCTATATTTTCTATAAGGGAATTTTCACCATCATTATTTGTAAAAATTACTAACATTATTAATATTATTATAGTTATTATTATACCTATTGCTTTACGTTTTTTACTTTTATACATTTCTTCTTCCTTTCAAATGGTCTTATCTTCTTCTTTTTGAGTTCATCAATACTGTTTTTAGTTTTTCTATATTATCTAAAACTCTTTCTGTTCCTCTAACAACTGCATCTAATGGATCTTCAATTGGATATACAGGCATTTTAGTTTCATTCATTAATAATTTATCTAGTCCTTTTATTAACGCTCCTCCACCTGTCAAGACAATTCCTTTTTGCATTATATCAGCTGCTAATTCTGGAGGAGTTTTTTCTAAACATGCTTTTACAGCTTCAACTATTTTTTGAATTGACTCTTGCATTGCAATCATTATTTGATCTGAATTAACTATAATTGTTTTTGGAAGTCCTGTTGCTAAATCTCTTCCTTTTAATTCCATATTCATTTTTGTTACTAATGGCATAGCTGCTCCAACTTGTATCTTTACCTGTTCTGCTTGAGTTTGACCAATTATCAAATTTTCTTCTCTTTTTATATAATTAATGATGTCTTGGTCTAATTCATCTCCTGCTATTCTAAGCGAATGGCTTAACACAATTCCTCCTAAAGATATAACAGCTACTTCTGTTGTGCCTCCACCTATATCTATTACCATGCTTCCACTAGGTTCACCAACATCTAATCCAGAGCCTATTGCAGCTGCCATTGGTTCTTCTATTAAGAAAACTTCTCTTGCTCCTGCTTGTAAAACAGATTCTTCTACTGCTCTTTCTTCAACTTCTGTAATACCAGATGGAACACCTACTACAACTCTTGGTCTTCCTACATTATATCTTTTGGCAACTTTAGCTAACATATTTTTTAGCATCAATTGAGTTGCTGTAAAATCTGCAATTACTCCATCTTTTAAAGGCCTTACTGCTTGTATTGTTTCTGGCGTTCTTCCTAGCATTTCCTTTGCTTCACTACCAGTAGCTATAATGTTTCCTGTTTTCTTTTCTATTGCCACTACTGATGGCTCATTTAATACTATTCCTTTTCCTTTTATAGTTACTAAAATATTTGCTGTTCCTAAGTCTATCCCTATATCTTTAGAAGCTAAATTAAATAATTTCATTTTTGTTCTCCTTCTTTAAAATTGCCAATGGTTTCAACAATTGTTTTGTGGTTGACTCCACCTTGTTTTAGCTTATCCAACTTTCTTAGCTATCTCACTCATGATACTTGTATATTCTTTATTTCCAATTACAATATGATCAACAAATTCTATCCCAATAGTTTGAGATGCTTTATAGAGTTTTTCAGTGATATCAAAGTCTTGTTTGCTTGGATTTGAATTCCCTGATGGATGATTATGTATTAGAATTATCTTCGGTGATTTTACTTTTAAGGCTTCTCCTAATACTTCTGCTATTGAAAAATTTGCAAAGTTTGTCCCTCCAACTGCGATGTTTGTTATTTTGATTATTGTATTTCTACTATCTAGCATTACTAACTTTACAATTTCCTTTTTTTCATCTTTTAATTCATCCATTACTACATTTGCCATGTCTTGCGGTGATTTTATTTGAATTTGTTTATAATTTGATGGTCTACTCATTCTTACCGCTAATTCACAAATTGCTTTTAGTTGTATTGCTTTTACTTTTCCTATTCACTTTATTTCCATGAGTTCTTGTAGGCTTAAGTTTTTTAAAAAATTTAATTCATCTTCTTTTGTATATTTATTAAGTGCTAAAATATTGTGTGCTAAATCGACTGCTGTTTCTTCCTTTGTCCCAGTTTTTATTATTATTGCCAATAATTCCGCATTAGATAAGCTTTTTTCTCCATATAATTCAAGCTTTTCGTATGGTCTTTCTGAAGTTGGCAAATCCTTCATTTTTATTGCCAAATTTTATTGTTCCTTTCTCGTTTATTATTAGCCCCATATTACTTGTATTCCATTATTTCATACACTTCATTATCCATTAATATATTAAATTTAAAAAAATTTTAAATTTAATATTTTCCTTACGGATATCGCTTTTTTATTATATCGGTATTATATATTCTTTTTGAAGAATTTTCAAGTATTTTTTATATTTATATTATTCTTTTTTATATTATCAAGTTTAAATTAAAAGTTTAAGTTATTTTTGACTACTATGAGAAAAGTATTTATTATTTAGTTACCAAAATTTACTTGTTTAAATATAATAAATTAAGTAGTATAATTAAATTAGTAAGATATTAAAAAGATTTGCTTGTATCTTGCAAAAATGAAATGGAGGCTTATATGAAAATTGAAAAATTAACAGAAAATAAAATTAGAATCGTAGTAAATTTGCAAGAATTATCTAATAGAAATATAGATTTAAATGATTTTATGATTAGTAACATAACATCTCAAAAGTTCTTTTTAGAAATACTAAATAAAGCTGAAAAAGAAGTTGGTTTTAAGACAAACAATTGTAAACTTTTAATAGAAGCTTTTTCTTCTTTAGATGACTTCTATGTTTTTACTATAACTAAATTTAAAGCTCAGAAAAACAAACATACATATAAATTTAATAAAGCCTTAAACACTAATTACATAAGTGCAAAAACTACTAAAAAAATTATAAAAAACCCAATTTATAAGTTTGCTTCTTTTGAAGAATTTTGTAGTTTTTGTGAGGCAATTTATAAAGCTAATATTTCGGTTTATGGAATATCTAAAAAAGTATCTTTATATTTATATGATAACAATTATTATTTAATATTTTCTGATTTGAATTTTTCTTATAATTCATTTAAAAGGCTATTTTCTACTTTAAGTGAATTTGGCTGTTTAGTGCATGATTGTAATAAGTTTGAGTCTAAGCTTATTGAATATGGTAAGCCTATTATTAAGCAAAACGCTATTAAAACTGGTATTAAGTATTTTGTGTAAAATATTGTTAATAAATGCTAAAGAAGTCTAAATTATTTGTTTTAGACTTCTTTATTATATATATTTTTTATCATAAATAATTTTCTGGATTATATGCAACTCCATCTACTCTTACTTCAAAATGTAAGTGTGGTCCTGTTGAATTTCCTGTAGACCCAACAGCCGCAATAGTTTCTCCTTGTGACACTGTTTCTCCAGCTTCACAATACAATGCACTACAATGTCCATAATATGTTTGTACACCATTTTCATGTGTTATAACAATTAAGTTTCCATATGAACCTTTCCATCCAGAAAAAGTAACTGTTCCAGAAGCTGCTGCTGCAATTGGAGTTCCAGAGGATGTAGCTAAATCTAGTCCTGTGTGAGTTGATACTCTTAGGCTACTTCTTGCTCCAAATCTTGATGTTATTATTCCAGAAACTGGTTGTATAATTGAAAAGCCAAGTTCTGGAGCTCCCCAATCTGATGTTGTTGCTGTATTTACATAGCCTGTTGAAGTATATGATGCTACTTTAACTACCTTTGGTGGTTCAACAAATAATTCTGCTACTGCTGCTTCTTCTCCCATAAAGTCTTTTAGTTCTGTTTCATATTTTTCAACTATTTTTAAATCATCTATATTCTTACTTTTTTTATCTTTAAGATCACTAATTATTTTTTCTGCTTCATCAAAGCTTTTTACATAAACTTTTTCTTCTTCTCCGTCCATTATAGAATAATATCTATAATATTTAATGCCTTCGGCTTTAACCTTTTCAAAGATTTCATCGTCATTTGTTTCTTCATTTCTTTTCAATAAACAGCTTTCATATTGAGGCATATTTTGAACCTGAACAAATGCAACTTGCTCTCCATCTCCGTTTTCTATGTATTCATTTATTCTACTTTGCAAATCACTTTTATCATTAGTGTATCCAACTTGTTCTCCATTAATAAATACACTATATGTAGTTTTATATGACGCAAAGACTATTACACATATTATTATTCCTGCTAAAATTATTAAATTTGTTATTTTAAATGACCTTCTAGTGTGTATTAATAGTTTTTTAAACATATTACTACTCCTTGTTACATATTTGTATTATTATTGTAATAATATTGTAATATTTTGTTTTTTGCAAGAAGTAGTAAAGTTTAAAAAATATATTTTTCTTATTATATTTCTTTTTTTCTCTCTTTTTTTAATTTTTTCTTATAATTATCTTTTTATTTTTTCTTATTATACTTATGCTTGTACTTGAGTTTTTACTGTATCAACTTCATTTGTTGTAGCTTTTGCTGCTGGTTTATAATATCCTTTAGACATTGCTACTTTAAATAATTCGTATTGAAATGATTCATCACTGTTTCTTATTTGTTGAAATGTTTGTCTAAGCCCCATATTTTCAGCTTCTGTAATAGCTGTTTGGTATGCTGTTAAATCTGATTTAACCCCAGCTAAAATATCGTTTACCATTGTTTTTTCATCCATTTTTTTTACTTCCTTTATTTGTATTTAGGTTTTTATTGGATTTGCCTATAAACCATAATTTTAAATAATACTATACCTAGTTATTTAGATATACTTAATTATTTAAAAAGCCCATTAATTTTTGTTTTGTATTTAAAGCATCTTGAGCTGATTTTGTAAATATTTGTTTGATTTGTGGGTCTACTGCTTGTTGTGAGTATGTGTTTAATTTTTGGTATGCTGTTTCATGTGCTCCTATTAAGTGTCTTAAGTGTTGTAATTCTAATTGATTTAAATCTGCCATTTTAAATCACCCTTTCTTTTTTATTTTTATATTTAGATTATTTCCAAAAAAAAGAAGTATATTCATTTATATACTTCTTTTTTGTTATTTATTTAATTAATTTTGTGTTATATATATTTATCTAGATAATAATTTAGTTGTTTAATTATTATTATATGTTATCCATATATTATTTGGGTTATCTATATAGTTTGTTTTCTGTTAATGCATGTAGTAATAATTCTCTAGTATTATCATAAGAGACTGTTGCTAGAGCGTCGCTATAGCTCATCCATTTTGCTTCAATTATTTCATTTTCTTGAATTTTTAAGTCATTAGAAATTGGCTTTGCTAAAAAGATTACGACTTCTTTTCCTATACCTTTATCTGTAAAATATTGCATAGTGTATCTTTTTGATTCATCAACTTCAACATCTATGTTTGTTTCTTCTTTTACTTCTCTAATTGCTGTTTCTACTTCTGTTTCGTCATGTTCAACATGTCCTTTTGGAAATCCCCATGCTCCAGACATTTGCCTAATTAATAAAATTTTTTCATCTTTTATTATTATGCATCCACATGCTTTTTCTTGTATTTTCATATATTACTCCCTTTTTAATAATTATTATGCTTCATTTATTGATTCTTCAGGTATTTCTTGCATTTTTTCACCACAGCATTTGATTCCACAATCATCACCACATGTGCAATCTTTTATTACTTTTACTATTGCTCCACATTTTATGCATTTTCTGTATACAGATTTTTCCATACTAAAACCTCCTTTTTATTTTTTAAAGTTTGATTTTATTTAATTCAAACTTCATTTTTTTGATAATTGTATTATTGTTTTTCCACAATTTTTTATTTTTATGTGGATTCTATGTTGTTATAATATCATATTTTTTAAAATTTTTCTAGTAGTAAAATTGTTTTTTTAATCCATTTCAAATAAATTCATAATTTCTTCCTTAGACAATTTATTTACAAACGTTTCTTTCGTGTTTAACAGTTTTTCTGATAATTGTGACTTTTTTTCTTGAAGTTTATTTATTTTTTCTTCTATAGAATTTGTTGTAATTAATTTATAAACTTGAACATTATTTTTCTGTCCTATTCTATATGCCCTATCTGTTGCTTGATTTTCTATTGATAAATTCCACCAAGGATCATAATGAATTACAACATCCGCACCCGTTAAATTTAAACCTGTACCTCCTGCTTTTAATGATATTAAAAAAACTTTAATTTTTTCATTGTTATTAAAATCTTCTACCATTTCTACTCTTTTATCAACAGAAGTACTCCCTGTTAATTTTAAGAATTTTATATCCTTTTGATTAAGTTTCTCTTCTATTATTTCAAACATAGATGTATAACTTGAAAACAATAGTATTTTATGGCCAGATTCTATCGCATCTGTCAACAAATCCATACATTGCTTTAGTTTTCCGCTTTCTCCATTGTAATTATCTATAAATAAACTTGGATGACAACAAATTTGTCTTAATCTTGTAAGTATCATTAATATTTTAAATTTACTTTTTTCAAATCCATTATCGCTTAATTCTTGTACAATTTCTTGTTTGGTTTGTGCTAAATATGATTTATAGATTTTTTCTTGTTCTTCTTCCATTTCATTTTTCATTATTGTTATTGTTTTATCTGGCAATTCTGTTAATACATCTTTTTTTATTCTTCTCAATATAAATGGACTAATTATTTCTTTTAATTTTTTCATCGATTCATTATCCTGTTCTTTTAGAATTGGCTCTTCGAATCTTTTTTTAAATTTATTATAAGTATATAAATAGCCAGGCATAATGAAGTCAAATATTGACCACAATTCTGCCACAGAATTTTCTATTGGAGTTCCTGTTAGTGCAAATTTTATTTCTCCTTGTAAGTTTTTTAGGGATGTAGCATTTTGTGTTGTCGCATTTTTTATATACTGCGCTTCATCTGCAATAATATATTTAAACTTCTTCTCCTCATATTCAAATATATCTCTTTTTAATAAGTCATATGAAGTAATTACTAAATCATAATTTTCATATTCTGAGATTTGCTGTTTCCTAGTTTCAGCATCTCCCTTTATTATTAATACATTAATATCACTGCACCATTTTTCTACTTCTGCTTTCCAATTTAATACAAGTGAGCTAGGACAAACTACTATTGATGGTTGCTTATCTTTCTTTTTTAGTTCATCACTTAAAAGTGCTATTATCTGCAATGTTTTCCCTAATCCCATATCATCATCAAGAATTCCCCCGAAGCCGTATTTTTCTAATACCCTTAACCATTTATATCCTATTTTCTGATACTCTCTTAATAAATCTTTAAAATTTGTAGGAATTTTTATATTATCAGAAAAATTCTTGTTTTCAATATTGTTTATTAGCTTTGTAAAACTATCATTTTTTTGTACTAATATATTTTTATTCTTCTCTAATAGTTTTTCTAAATATACGCTTCTATTAATAGGTAGTTTTATTAAACCATTCTCCAATTTATCAAAATTTACATCTAAAGTATTTGCCATAGTATTTAAAAAATCTAAGTCATCATTCTGTTCTAGGTTTAGGAAATCTCCATTTTTAAGTTTGTAATACTTTTTCTTAACATTATAATTCTTTAAAACATTTTTAATTTCATTTATATCTATATCTATTTTAGATATATCTACTTCTAGTAATCCTGTATCTAGTTTTACTGATACACTAGATATTTGAGTTTTTCTAATTTGTCTATTTTTTAATTTATCAGTCGCAAGTACTTCAAAATCATTCATATATCCATTTATTTTATTTGATAAAAATTCAAATATATACTCATCATTTTTTAATAGAAAATAAGTTTTGTTCTTTGAAAATTCAAAGCCATCCATAAGAATTCTTTCTATTACTTTTCTTTCTTCTGGTATATTTCTCACTATTTCTGTATTTTTTATATATTGAACATCGTTGGGATTCAATAAATTAAATTCTTTATCTAAATAACAAAACTTTAGCTCTAAAATTATATTATCTTTATCATCTAAATCCAAATACATCTTTGAAGCTAGATTATTAACTATTATTCCTTCTTTAACATTTTCTACTGGGAAATTCGTTTCTTCTATATAATTTTTTACTTTTGGCATAACATATGTTGAAAATTCAGCATATTTATCTTGTGGAATTAATACTTCATCTTGATATCTAAAAAGGCCTAATATTACTGATAAATCTTTATTTTCGCTTTTATCTATTTTATATATTTTTTCATTTAAAAATATATAAAAATATTTATTGGTTTCTATATATTCATATTTATTTATATTTATCTTAAATAAGCTTTCTCCTTCTTTTTCTCCTTGTTCTATTTTTAATCTTATTTTTAGTGGAGTCTTATCTATTTTATAATTCTTAGTTCCATTATAATAAGTTGATACTTCAACCTTTTTTTCTCCAAGGGTTTGAATAAATCTATCAAAACTATCTTCAAAAATTGTAATGGATTTGTTTGAAGTAGTTGGTGAATAATAATAATGTTGATCTTGATTTATTTTTTTATTGTATTTTATTATTTGCATATAGTCTATTATAAATTGCAATAACTCTTGGTCTTCATTACAAAAATTCTCTTTCTTTGCTAAAAATCTTAGCTTTTTACCATATTGCAATACTTTTTCATCTTGAAACCCTTGTATAAATTCTTCTATATCTTTTATAACATACATCATTTTATCGCCAATTTTAAATGATAGTTCACCTTTATTATCTCTCCATGATAATTCTAATCTTGGCTCTATTCTAATTGATGTAGATAATTCTGTGTTTGTTTCTTCTTTCAAACTTAAACGTACTAACGCAGTTTCATACATTTCGTTTAAATCTATATCTTTAGGTTTTTGATTGTAGTAATAGTTTAAACTTCCATCATCTTTAAATTGCTCTATTATTCCTAAGGCTTGGCGATATCTTTCTAAATATTTTCTTCTTTTTTCTTCTTCTTGTCTTTTAATTTCATACAGTCTTTGTCTTTCCTCTTCTTCCTTTCTTCTCTGTTCCATTAATTGTTTTATTACATTTTTTGTGTTTGGTCCATGTGGATTTACTACTTCAAATGCCGTTGCAAATATATGTTTACATATGTTTCCTTTTTTGTAGTCCTCACATGTACAACTACAATTTTCTAAAATTCCTTCTTTTATATTTAAATTAATTCTATATATTCCATAATTTCCATCTACAGAAGCTTTAATATTATATTCCTCTTTTCCTTCTTTTTTTTCAACTTCTGTTATTTCAACATTACGATTTCTATAAATATTTTTTCCTCTTCTTTTTCTTTCTATATCAAAATTTCTTGCTATATTCAAGTTTTCTATTTCTATTTCTGTTACATCTATTATCATTTTTAGCAAAATTCCTTTCCTCTTATCTTTATGTTTCAATTATCAGTTTTTTATAAATTATATCAATTTTTTGATTGTTTTTCAATATTTATGTTAATTTTATATAATAATAACCACCCGTGAAACGGGTGGTTTTCACTTGCCCTATAAGGGCATATAACATTGCAGCACCTAAAGGTGCTGGCTTTCACTCCGTTCAAGCCTTAGTGCATTTACTACTGTAGCAAACCCTTAAAAGGGTTAT
>JAFRFO010000069.1 GCA_017434295.1 Clostridia bacterium | reverse complement strand
TTTAAGAGAAAGAAGAAAAAATAAGATTATTAATGGATATGATGATTTAGTAGTTTACTCTATTGTAAAAGAAGATTTAAATTGTTGTTAATAAAATATAAAGTTATTATTTAAAAGGAAAGTGAGTAATATGGAAGATAAAAAAGAAAAGTTGCCAAGTACAAACATTAACTGCGATACGGGAATTTTAGGAAAAACACACTCAAACCATTGAAAATACTGATTTTATGACATTGAGATTTTTACATAATTAATAAAAAAGGAGCGTAATTTATGGAAAAAAAGAAAATACTAGATGATGGAAATATAATCAAATTAAATAATGATGGAAGAAGAGTGATAATTGATAAAGGATATATACAAAATGGTGAGCCATCAAAAATCTTAACAATGTCAATGACAGATGATTTTGGATTTGAAGCTTTTACTTTTTCAGATGAACAAACAGATAGTGTGAACTTTTCAATTCCTCAATATGATCCGTTATATAAGCACTTAAATACTCTTTTGGATGCAAATGATGATTTAGTAATAGATGATGATATGACAGCAGAAGAAAAACAAAAATATATGAAGATTCAAAGACAAAAACAAGAAATATTAGTTAATTTTTATAATGGTTCTAAAGATGATTCGCTAACTAATAAATTTATTATTACAATTATAAATATTGTGAGCGACGGAAGATCTAAAATAGATAGAGATGGTTTAGATACTAAAGAGAGACTAGTAAAATTTTTTAGAGGTGTTGAAAAAGAATTATTATTTGATAAAGAATTAGAAGAACGATAAAAGGAAGTGAAATAGATGGAAGAAAATAAAACAAATATAAACTGGTTTCCAGGCCATATGGCAAAAACGAGAAGAGAAATAGAAGAAAACTTAAAAATAGTAGACATAGTAATAGAATTATTAGATGCAAGAATACCAAAAGCATCACAAAATCCTGATATAAAAAGAATAACAAAAAATAAGAAAAAAATTATAGTATTAAACAAAAGTGATTTAGCAAATGAACAAGAAAATGAAAACTGGGTAAAATATTTTCAAAAGCAAAATACACCAGTTTGTTTAGTAGATTCAAATTCAGGAAAAGGAATAAATCAAGTAGTAAAACAAATAGAAAATATTATGAAAGAAGAATTAGAACTATTGGCTTTAAAAGGAAGAACAGGAAGAAAAATAAGAGCAATGGTACTTGGAATACCAAATGTAGGAAAATCATCTTTTATAAATAGAATAGCTAAAAAAGCAACAGCAGAAGTTGGAAACAAACCAGGAGTTACAAAACAAAAACAATGGATACGCATAAATGATAAAATAGAGTTATTAGATACACCAGGTGTATTATGGCCAAAATTTGAAAATGAAGAAGTTGCAATGCATTTAGCGTTTACTGGAACTATAAAAGAAGATATATTACAAAAAACAGAAATAGCATATAATTTAGTTAAATTCATGATAGAAAACTATAGAACCAATTTATGTGAAAAATATAAAATAGAAAATACATTTATAGAAGAAACATTAAGTAGAGATTTGCCAGAAAATGAAAACATATATGAAATTATGCTAGAAATAGGCAAAAAACGTGGTTGCTTAGTAACTGGTGGAAAAGTAGATGACGAAAAAACTTCAAAAATAATACTTGATGAATTTAAAAATGGAAAATTAGGAAAGATTTCTATAGAAAGGGCATAATATTGCCATTCGAACCCGGCACCGATGGCAATTTTATAAAAAAGGAGAAAAATGTTGGATTGGATTAATATAAATAGAACAAAACAAGAAGTAGAATTAATGTCACCACTAACATGGGCTTATGTGGGAGACTGTGTTTATGAATTATACATAAGAACAAAGCTAATAA
>JAFRFO010000068.1 GCA_017434295.1 Clostridia bacterium | reverse complement strand
TTTAATACTTCTTTCATCTTTTGATACAATAATTTTATTTTCATTTTTAAGTCAACTTCTTCTTCTATACTTCTTTCGTTGTTTTCTAATACTTCTTCTAATGTTACTACATTATCGTCTTTATCTTTTCCAATTGGATCATTTAATGCAACTTCTGCATTTAGCTTTTTTGTAGCCCTTAAATGCATTAATATTTCATTATCTATACATCTAGAAACATATGTTGAAAGTCTAGAGCCTTTTTCTATACTAAAACTATTTATTCCTTTGATTAAACCTATTGTTCCAATTGATATTAAATCATCTTGCTCTGCCTTTGTATTTGTATATTTTTTAGCTACATGTGCCACTAATCTTAGGTTTCTTTCTATTAAAAGATTTCTTGCATCTTCATCTCCTTGTGCTAGTTTTTCTAACGCTTCTGTTTCTTCTTCTTTGGTCAGAGGTTCTGGGAATAAGCTACTTCCGTGATATATATCCGTACTACAAATATTGATGATTTTAAAAATTGTAAAAATCCTATTATCCCCGCACCAAAAAGCGTAGCAAACATAAATGCACCTCCAAATTCTTTATACATAAATTATATGTGCAAAGAATTTAAAAGTGCATGACCTTATTTTTTATTTTATTAAAATCTCTACCGCTTCTTCTACTGTATCTACTATATAAAATTCATCTAAATCTTTTGCTGAAACAAAGCCTTTATTTTGCATATTTTTAAGCATTTTGATAAAATCATCATAATAGCCATAACTATTAACTAAAACTATTTTATTATTATGCTCCCCTGCTCTTTTAGTTTCAATACAAGAAAGTATTTCATATATTGTACCAATTCCTCCTGGCATAAATAAACAGCAATCTGATTGCTTAATGGATTCATCTGTTCTTTCATTTATTGTATCGGTTATAATATCTATTTTATCTTCTATATCTTTTGCATATTTTAGATATATTTTAGGAAGTGTTAAGTATATTTTGTTATTTTTAAGCTCTTTCATTTTAGTATATAGTAAGCCTATCATTCCTCTTAAATCAGCACAAGCTATTACATCTATATTATTTTGAACTATTAAATCTACTAGCCTTTCTCCTTCTTTTTTATATTTTTCTTCAATACTTTCACTTACTGATCCACCAATGAATACTTTCATAGCTTTCTCCTTTTTTTTATATTTTATCATATTTATTTATAATAAATCTACTTTTTTTGAATATTTTTTAATAGAAGATTTAAAAAATCTAATAAAAATGATTATTTTTGCGGAGTGAATTTTATATGAATATTATTTCTAATTTTATAAAAGGAATAGCCATTGGAGCAGGAGCTATTTTACCTGGTATTAGTAGTGGTGTGTTATGTGTTGTTTTTGGCTTATATGAAACACTTTTAGATAGCGTTTTAGGTTTTTTTAAAAATGTTAAAAAAAATATTATTTTTTTGCTCCCAATTCTTTTAGGTAGCATATTAGGTGTTTTTGTTTTTAGTAAATTATTAAACTTTTTATTATACTATTACCCAACTCAAACTAAATCAACTTTTGTTGGTTTTATTCTTACTTCTATTCCTAGTTTAATTAAAGATGCAAATAAAAAGCAAAAGTTTAGATTGCGCTATGTTTTATATATGATTTGCGCATTTATTTTAGGTATTTTTACTGTTTTCTTAGAAAAAAACTTGAGTATTAATTCAGGCTCAAGTTTTAACTATTTTTATTTAATTATTTGTGGTTTTTGCATGTCTATTGGTGTTATTGTACCTGGTGTAAGTAGTACGATTATTTTAATGCTTTTAGGTGTTTATAGCGCTTATTTAACTTCTATTGCTAATTTATATTTACCTATTTTAGTACCTCTTGCAATAGGCTTAATTATTGGTTCTTTTGTTTTTATGAAACTTACAAAATACTTTTTAAACAATTATTATTCACAAACTTTTTATACTATAATTGGCTTTACTCTTGGCTCAATTCTAGTTATTTGGCCAGATTTTACTCCGGATTTTAAAGGATTATTCTCCTTTTTATGTATGATGATTGGGCCTATTTTTTCCTTCTTATAACCCAATCTTTTTTACATTCAATTGGAAGTTTTAATTTAACTTGTTGTCCTTTAACTCCTGGACTGATTTCATTAATTTCTTGTTCCTTATCTATATCCCACATTTTTTCAATTGTAAACTGTACAGGCTCTATTTGATTTGGAACTATTATTTCCATTAAATCACCAATTTGTAGTTTGTTTTTTATTTCTACTATTGATTTTTCTTTATTATATTTCACAACTTTTGCACCAAATTCATATTTTTCGTTATATTGTTTTCCTGCATATTCTTGAATATCTTTATTATTGCTATCGTTAAAGTAAAAAGTTGTTAAGCCTCTTGTTTTTACTTTTTCTAATTCTTTTAAATATTTAGTATAATCATAGTTTTCAGGGTCTTTTTCATAATCATCTATCGCATTTCTGTAGGCATTTACTATACTTGCTAAATAGTATTCAGTTTTAAGTCTTCCTTCTATTTTTAAGCTATCTACTCCCATTTCTATTATTTCTGGAATCTCTTTTATTAGGCACAAGTCTTTAGATGAAAAGATACTTGTTCCATACTCACTTGTTTCTATTGGCATAAATTCTCCTGGATTATTCTTTTCTTCTGCATATAAGTTATAACTCCATCTACAGCTTTGTGCACAATCTCCTAAATTTGCACTTCTACATGATAAAAAATCACTTAAAAAGCATCTTCCAGAAAAGGCAAAACAAATTGCTCCATGAATAAATATTTCTATTTCCATGTCTTTTGGTTTATTTGCCATGATATATTTTAATTGTTCTTTATTTAATTCTCTTGCCATTATCATTCTTTTGCCACCATTTTTATGCCAAAAGTTGCAATCATGAAGACTTACTATATTTGCTTGTGTACTAATATTTATCGGAATTGATGGAGCATATTGTTTAAATACTTCCATTACTCCACCATCTGCAATTATTACTCCATCTGGCTTTAATTCTTCCAATGTTTTTGCCATTGCAGTTATTTCTTCGTATTTTTCATCCCAAGCAAATATATTTATTGTTACATATACTTTTTTTCCTATTTCATGTGCATATTTTATTGTATTAACTAAATCATCATCTTTCATATCTGCTCTTGTTCTTAATGATAATGATGATGTACCACAATATACTGCATCTGCTCCATACAAAAAAGCTGTTTTTGCTTTTTCAAATGATCCTGCTGGTGCTAATAATTCTACTTTTTTCATTCTTACACCCTTTCCAAAATAGAGTATAAAATATATTCTATGCTAAGCCCTGGGAAGAATATATTTTATACCGTTAAATATTTAATAATACTAATTGTAGAATTATTATATCACAAAAATCAAACTTTGCCAAATATTTACTTTTTATTAAAATTGTGTTATAATAAAGTGAAGGCAATTCGGCCTCGTACATTGAAAATTTGAAAGGATGGTTCAAGATGAACACAAAAAATGTTAAGCACAACCCTAAGTCCCGACGTCACGGTAAAAAGCGGCTGAAGCCCATCTGGAAGTTTACATTCCCGGTTTTTGGAGTTGTTTTATTAGCAGCAATTGCTATTAAAGTAATAACTCCTGATACGGTGGTAATTCCGGATGATTCATCCAAAACAGAGCTTTTAGCTCCGACCATGACAACAAAAAATCTTCCTAAGGATAGCACTCATACTGAATCAGAAACAGACCCTGTTTCTGATTACTGGACACAAGTTTACTCTGACGTATCTGCTTTAGATAAGGCAGAATGGTCAAAGCAGGCAGAGAATTTTGGGCACTATACTGGGCCCATAATGTCTGAAGAAGATGTGAATCTTCTGACCCAGGCAGTTCTCCATGAGACTGCTATCTTCATTGGAAAACCCGACTGTGATAAGATAATGCAGTATATGGCTGCATCCATCTATAACAGAATAGGGCAAGAGGGCTTTGGACCTGATATGAGCTACGCAGATTGTTTAACTACTGTTCTCTCAAATAGAGGCCAGTATAAAAACATTCTTAATGAGCTTGCTCAGTTCGACCCATATGAAGAAACTGCTAGGCGCAATGTGCTTACAGTTTTAAAGGGTGAAGCTAAAACTCCAAAATACCTCTACTTCGAGGATTGCAGCGATATCTATTATATAGATTTAGATGCAACAGAATCCTATGTAGACTCTGATGGAGATTTAATTTGGACATATGAAGCTGCTAAGGCAGATGCCGAAAAAGAGTTCAAGAGTCACTATTCTAGTGCAAAGGAGTTCACCGTTAGTTATAGTGCACTTTCTCCCGAAGGTCGCTTTATCATGTTCGGTTGTAATCCTTATGGTGCCTATGCTACTCCTTAAAGCTAAGCACCACATGCAAATTTTAACCCCCGCAGTATTTCCGCGGGGGTCTTTCTTTATTTATTAAATCTTAAGTATATTCTACAACATCAATCCATTTATCTAAAATTTCTTGTTCTTCCGGTCTTCCTTTAGATTTTCTAGAAGCTGCAACTATTGGAATCCATCTTTGTACTAGATTTTTATTTATTCCACTCTTTATTGAAAATATTTCTAAATATTTTTCAGCTAGTTCATTTTTTCCTTCCATAATAAACATCATGTAAGTATTTGCTGCATCAGCAGAAGCATTTCCTATTGTAACATGTGCCCAATCAAGTATTGCTGCAGTTCCATCTGATTTTATTACTATATTTGATGGATTAAAATCACCATGGCAAAGTTTTACATGGTCTTTCATTCCGTCTAATCTAGCTAGCAACTCATATTTTGCATTATCTGTTATATCTAATTTGTTTATTCTGTTTTTGTACTTTTCTTTAATTCTATTTAGATGTGGTACGGTTTTTGACAATATATAAATCTGAATATCAACAAACCAGTTTAAATATTCTTCAGTTTTTTCTGGATGTTGCTCCATTAATTCTGCAATTGTAGTTCCTTCTATATGTTCAGAAACTAATGCCCATCTATTATCAATTTTTGTTACTTCCAAAAGCTTAGGTATGTTTAAATCTGTTCCTTCTTCTACTCTTGCTTGATTTAATGCTTCATTTAAAATATCTGCTTTTGAATAGTTTTCTACAAATAGTTTAATTGTTTTATCTCCATCTTTATATACGGTTTTATTTTTTCTTTCAGCAATTGGATTATTTAAATTATAATTCATTACTTGTCCTCCTTTTTTATCTTTTGAATAAATATATTGTTTTTTTATTCCTTGTCGTCGCAACTTCCAGATTTTAAAAAACTAGTCTGTCAGTTGCTCCACTCGCACTCGCTTTGCTCGTTTGGTCGCTTTCGCGGAATTTAAAACAATATATTTATTCTTATTTTAAAATTATTTTCCAAAATAAGTTTTTAAATATAAATCTTTAATTTCAGAAATTAATGGATATCTTGGATTTGCTCCTGTACATTGGTCATCAAATGCCTGCTCTGACATTTCATCTAGTGTAGCCATAAAGTCTTCTTCTGATACTCCATAATCTTTAATTGTAGGCTTAATTCCAACTGTTGCTTTTAAATCTTCTATTTTTGCAATTAATTTATCTAATTTTTCTTGATCATCTTTTCCTTCTATTCCCAAACTTTCTGCTATCTCAGCATATCTTCTTAAAGTATGAGGATATTCGTATTGTGGAAATGTTCCCATTTTATTTGGTACTTCAGCAGCGTTAAATCTCATTACATGAGGAATTACAAGTGATACTGTAACTCCATGTGGTAAGTGATGGAATGCTCCTAATTTATGTCCCATTGAGTGACCAATTCCTAAAAATGCATTTGCAAATGCCATACCTGCCATTGTTGCTGCATGTGCCATTTTTTCTCTTGCTTCTGGGTCTTCTGCTCCATTTTCATAAGCTCTTGGTAAATATTCAAAAATTATTTTTATTGCTTCTAATGCTAAACTATCTGTAAATTCTGTTGCCATCATTGAGGCATAGGCTTCTAATGAGTGTACTAATGCATCAATTCCAGATGCTGATGTTAAACCTTTTGGTGCATTCATCATTAAATCTGTATCTACAATTGCCATTTTAGGTAATAATTCGTAATCAGCTAAAGGATATTTGGCTCCTGTTTTTTCATCTGTAATTACTGCAAATGGTGTAACTTCTGAACCTGTTCCAGATGATGTTGGAATTGCTATAAAGTAAGCTTTTTCTCCCATTTTGGGGAAGGTATAAACTCTTTTTCTAATATCCATAAATCTCATTGCCATATCAAAAAAGTCTGCTTCTGGATGTTCATATAATACCCACATTATTTTTCCTGCATCCATTGCAGAACCACCACCAAGTGCTATAATGCAATCTGGTTTGAAGTTTGCCATTTGTTCTGCTCCTTCTTTTGCAGACGCTAAACTTGGATCTGGTGCAACATTAGAAAATGTTGTGTGTACAATTCCTAATTCATCTAATTTATCTATTATTCCTTTTGTATAACCATTTTCATATAAAAATTTATCTGTTACTATAAATACTCTTTTCTTGTCTAATACATATTTTAATTCTTCTAAAGCAACTGGTAAACAACCTCTTTTAATATATACCTTTTCAGGTGCTCTAAACCAAAGCATATTTTCTCTCCTTTCAGCTACTGTTTTTACATTTAATAGTTGTTTTATTCCTACATTTTCTGAAACTGAATTTCCACCCCATGAACCACATCCAAGTGTTAATGATGGAGTAAGTTTAAAGTTATAAATATCTCCTATTCCCCCTTGTGAAGATGGTGTATTTATTAAAACTCTGCATGTTCTCATAGATGAATAGAATTTTTCTATTTTATCACTTTCAGTTTCTTGATTTATATATAATGATGAAGTATGTCCTAATCCTCCATCATCAATTAATTTGCACGCTTTTGTTATGGCATCTTCAAAATCTTTTGCTTTATACATTGCAAGAACTGGAGATAGTTTTTCGTGTGCAAATTCTTCAGATACTTCTACAGATTCTACTTCTCCAATAATTATTTTTGTATCTTCTGGAACTTCTACATCTGCTAGTTTTGCAATTGTATGAGCTCTTTGACCTACTATTTTTGCATTTAAAGAATCATTTATAATTATTGTTTTTCTAACTTTTTCTGTTTCTTCTGGATTTAAGAAATAACATCCTCTTGCTTGAAATTCTGCTTTTACGCTATCATAAATTTTTTCTGGAACTATTACAGATTGTTCTGATGCACATATCATTCCATTATCAAATGTTTTTGAATGAATAATTGAGTTTACTGCTAAAGTTATGTTTGCACTTTCATCTATTACTGCTGGAGTATTTCCTGCTCCAACTCCTAGTGCTGGTTTTCCACTAGAATAAGCACTTTTAACCATTCCAGGTCCACCTGTTGCTAAAATTGTATCAGAACTTTGCATTAATGTTGTTGTCATTTCTAATGATGGAACATCAATCCATCCGATTATTCCTTCTGGTGCTCCAGCTTTTA
>JAFRFO010000067.1 GCA_017434295.1 Clostridia bacterium | reverse complement strand
TATTGTGAATATTAAGTCTTTTATTTCAATATTATTATTTGTATATTCTATAATACTATTATTGTTTTCTTGTTCCATACTTTTAACATCCTTTTCTTTTTTATTATTATAGAATATATGTTCGATTTTGTCAATATTTTTTAGGTACTTTATTCCATTTTTTACCATTTGTTTTTTCTTACATTTCAACTTATAAAAATAACATTCTATGCATTTTTATACATTATTCAAATATATTTCCAATATATATTTTAAACTTTTGCAAATAATAATATTAATAAAATTTGAAAAAAATTTTATTAGAATTAGGAGGATGTTATGTCTAGAAATAGAAAATTAATATCTGACAACTTACGTGAAGAAATTGCTAAAGAATTAGGTGTTTATGAACAAGTTAAACAAGATGGTGGTAGTTGGCAAAATGTTTCTTCAAAAGACTGTGGAAAAATTGTAAGTACAGCAATTGAAATTGCTAACAGAGCAGTAGAAAAGTAAGAATTCAAAAAATCGGTCAATTGGTTCCGGGGGAAAATTGACCGATTTTTTTATTTTCCAATAAACATTTGAACATAGATTTTTCCATATTTACTACCATTTACAACTCCAACTCCAGTATAATTAAAAGAACTGTTTAAAATATTTGCCTTATGCCCTGGAGAATTCATCCATGCAGTTACTGCTGAACTATTGTTATTATTACCAGCAATGTTTTCTCCTGCTGTTTTATATGATATTTTAAAGCTTTTCATCATATCAAATGGTGATCCATAAGTTGGTGAATTATGTGAAAAATAATTTTTATCTACCATATCTTGGGCTTTTATTCTTGCCACTCTTTGTAATTCATTATCAATTTTTAATGCAGGTAAACCATTATTAGCCCTTTGTTGGTTAATTAAATTAAAAACTTCTTTTTCGTCTGCAGTTAATGTAACTGTTGTATTTCCTGTATTTGATGTTCCAGAATTTGAAGAATTAGACCCTCCACTATTAGATGATGTTTGAGGATAAATTGCTTTTACATATTTTTTACTTACTGCTCCTATAAAATCTCCTTCAACTTGAACAATATACCAATCACCAATTCCAGCAAACACTCTAATATATTGATTTTTAGGTATAGTAGTAACTATATTATAATTTGTACCAGGACCGCTTCTAACATTCAAATTTGAAGTAGTTAGACCTGTTACAAATCCAACATTATAATAATTTTGCATACTAAATGAAAATGTAAATACACCTATTACAGTAATAAAAATAATTAAACAACTTAACAATACTATTGTTTTCTTTTTTATTTTCAAAAAAATCAACTCCTATTAATATGTATTATATTAATAGGGGTTTAGAACTAAAAATTGTCAATAGAGCCAAGTTTTGTTGACAATTTTTTATAAATCTTTCTATTTTTCTATTTCTTGTAAATTATTATACTCTTTTTTTAAAATATTTATAAAACTATTTGGAATATATGCTTTTGCTTTTTCTATTAACAACGAACTAACACCATACATAGCTTCTGCCATAGAACCAACAATACAAGCATTAGTGTCAGTATCTCCACCAAAAGATAATACAGTTTTAATACTTTCTTCAAAACTGTTGCTATTAAACAAAGCATATGCACAATTATCAAAAGTTTGACTACATGTATAATTAAACTTTTCAAATGGTTTATACTTAGGGTTGATATTTAATTTTCTAATTATTTCATCTTTACTCATTTTTTGTTTTGAATAAAAAATAATTAATGCAGTAAGTGTTGCATACACTATTGCCTCTTTTGAATTATGTGATGGAATTGTAGCTAACTTTGCATTTATCTTCACTTCATTTTCATCATTAAAGCAATAACCAACTGGTGAAATTCTCATCATTGCGCCATTACCTGCACTTGTTCCTATTTCATTAGAATTACACCATTTAGAAAATCTAGGTGAAAAAATAGTTTGAAAATAAGGCTCACAATCAGGCTTATAATCTTTATATAAATTCCCATATTTTTTTAATGCTTTTTCATAGTCTTTATCTGTTTGTATTGCTTCTGCTATAGCCATCGTTAAAATTGTATCATCACTAAAAAATGCCTTTGGGGGTATTATTTCTTCAATATTAATTCCTTTTACTTGCTTTATCTGTTCAAATTCATATATTGAACCAGCTAAATCTCCAATAACTGCTCCCCACATTTTTATTTCTCCTTACTAATATAATTAAAATATTTAAATAATATATTTTATGCTTCTCTTCTCCAGTAAAATAAATATTGTTGTGCTAAGCCTTGTAAATCTCCAAATTTTTCTTTAGCCAAAGTTTCAATTCTCTTTTTACTTACCTTTGTTTCATCCGCTTCTTTTATGTATAAATCATTCATAACACGCCTTACCCAAACATCAATTGGAAAAACATCAAATCTTTTTAAATCTGAAAATAACAATATACAATCAGCAACTTTAGGCCCTACTCCTGAAAGCTTAAGTAATTCCTCTCTTACAATTAATGTATTAGGTTCTTTTTTTAGCTTTTCTAAATCGACTTTTTTATCTAAAATCATTTTTGTTGTTTCATAAAGCCTTATATCTCTAAAACCTAAACCAAGTTTTCTATATTCTTCAACAGTTACATTTTCTAATTGTTTTGCTGTGGGAAATGAATAATATTCCTTTCCTTCCCATACTATTTTATCTCCATAATTTTTAGATATTCTTTCTATTATCCCCTTAATTCTAGGAATATTATTGTTTGCAGAAATAATAAAAGATATTATTGTTTCCCACAAATCTTGATTTAATATTCTTATTCCACTTCCGTGATTTACGCTTGTTTCCATATTTTTATCAATTTTTGCAAGTGTATGTTTTATTTTTTCATAATCTCTATTTAAGTCAAAATAATCCTCAACAATACCTTTTATATTACCATTACATAAGCCTTTAAAACAAACATCTTTACCTATTTTTTTAACATTAATAACATTTCCTTTAAACACACCAGTATAACTACCATCTGGTTCTTCATTCCATCTAAAGCATTGCCCACAATCAAATATATCTTTTAATTCAAAGGAATTTGCATTTTTTAATATATATTCTTGTTCTTTCATTTTTAACCTCTGAACTTATTATAACATAAATAAATAATAAATTATATATTCTTTCACTAAAAACTATAATATATTAATTTAGAAACCTGCGCAGCGCTCAAACGGAGCAAAGCATAGTGCGGTTGAAGAAGCCGACATACAAGTCTTTCAAAAATATTATGTAATAATATTTTTGAAAACTTAAAACAGGAGGCTTCGACAGCAAAGGTTTCAAAAATTAATATATTATAGTTTTTGAAATTATATAATTTTAAAAAAATGAAAGAGCAAGAATTAAAACCCTTGTCCCACAACTTCTCTTGAATTAGTTATTATTAAAAAACACTTAGGATCAATATTTTTAGCAACAGTTTTAACTTTTGCAACATCTCCTCTTCCTGCTGCACACATTAAAACAAGCTTTTCTTTATTAGTATACATGCCCTTTCCAAAAAGACCAGTTGTACCACGTTTTATATCATCTCCAATTGCTTTTGAAATTTCTTCTGTTTTATCAGATATAATAATAATAAGTTTTGTAAAATAAATACCTTCAAATACAATATCTATCATTTTTCCCATCAAATAAATTGCAATTGCTGAATACAACCCTATTTCTATTTCTTTAAAAAATATAACATTTAATGCAACAACTACAACATCAAAAACAACAATAATGCTACTCATTTTTACATTAGGTTTTAAACCTCGTACTATATTACTAATTAGCTCTGAACCTCCTGTAGATGAGTGTGATTTTAAAATAATTGCTGTACCTAGTCCTGTAATAATTCCACCATAAATACATGCCAAAAATCTATCATCTGTTAAAGGCTGAAACCTATCAAAAAAATCAATAAATATAGATAGTGCAGTGGTACCAATTATTGATTTTATAAAAAAACTTTTTCCTAATACAAATATTGATATTATAAATAATGGAGCATTTAGGCATAAAATAACAATTCCCATTGGAAAATTAAATAAATAATATGCAATTGTTGCTAATCCACTAAAACCACCTGATGATAGTTGATTTGGTAATAAGAAAAAAGAAACGCCAGC
>JAFRFO010000066.1 GCA_017434295.1 Clostridia bacterium | reverse complement strand
TTTTTGGAACTTTCTGAACAATCTCCAAGCAAAGCAAAATATAAATTTTCTGATTTATTTTCAATATAAAATACTTCTAATTTTCTCATTAAATCTTGAACTTTTTGCTTTGTTTTTAAAATAGTTGGAATTACAACTATTGTTGAATTCTCTTCATCTATTCCTTTTGAAAAATCTATTTTAGGAATAAGTTTTGGTTTTATTATCTTACTTAAAATAAATTGAATAGTTTGTATAGTTATTTCACTACTTGGAATTAAAAATAACAAAAAGCTAATTATATTTAAAACAACATTATCTAGTCCTAATATTGCTGTAAACAATGTACTTAATAAAGCACTAAAAAAAGCAACTGCTAATATATATACTTTTGCTTTTTCTTTGTATGTTTTTGTTTTTTTACAATTATAGTTTATTTTTTTATATAATTCATTTACTCCTTCATCTATTAGATAATAACCAATATGGGACTTTTTGTTATAAACTTTTATTTCTTGAATTTTTTCTTGTTCACTTTTTTGCGCCTCTTCTTGTTCTATCTTATTATTTTTTTCTTGACGTTTGCTTCCTGCTAATTCCAATACTTTTTTTGCAATATAAATTTCAGAAATCTTTGACTTTGTTGCAATTTCTTTAATAATATTTCTATAATAGGCTTTAGTAGAGTGATCCATTTTTGCATAAACATTTGCAGGGTCTTTTTTTAATAATTCTTCTACTCCATTTAGTTTTTGAAATATGGCCAAAAAATCTATTCTTTGAATTGTTTTTATACTAGTAATGTAATTTCCCATTAATACTTTTTTTAATGCAATATCAAAATGCTCTTTTTTTATTATTTCTGATATATCACTTCCAGCCATTTCAACAGTTTCTTCTAAAACCTTTAAATAGCTATATCCTTTTTTTCCATAACGTTTTAAAATATATGCCATATATTCTATAAAAGGATATCTCATATCTTTAAAGGCTTTCTGTCTTTTATACTTTTGTTCAGTTTTTGGTTTATTTTCTATTAAACGCTCTACAATTTCTTCTACTTTATATTTTTGCAATTGAGAACTATATATTTTTTCGCACACTTCTTTTATATTATTTATAATTGCGATTTGCAAAAATAGCCCTATATTCCATATTTCATCCATATTTAGGGTCCTTTTTGTTTGATAACTTTCAATGTATTTTTCTAAATCATCTCTTTCAATTCTTCCTTCTGTATATGCAACTATTTCACTAGCAATTACATATATTCTAGCAAAACCTTCATCTTGCCCATTTGCTATTCCTAAAAAATTTGTATATTTTTTTACAGTTAATTCTTTTTGTATTTGTTTTACAGTTTCCTCAATAATATAAAAATTGTCTAAAAGCCACTCTCCTGCTGGATGAATGGTTATTCCTAATTTAACATGTTCATTTAATAAATTATACGTTTCTTTTATAAACTCATAGCTTTGCAATAATTGAGGCACTGGATATGTTTCTTTTTTTGATTTTGCTACCACATTATGATTTGCTGCAACTTTTTCCAAATGCCTTTCTAACTGACTTTTATCTAATAATGTACCATTTATTTTTAAAATTTTATTTGTATTCAAAAATTCCACTCCTTGCGATTATGTTTTACACATATTTTTCGCAAATTGTGGAAATTTTATGCATTATTTAATTTTATTTACAAAACTCTCTATTATTTCATCATCTTCAATTCTATTAATAGCAAAACATTTATTGCCTAAATCTTTTATAGAAGCTCCGCAATGATATAACTCTTTATTATCTATTACAATAAATCTATCATGAAAACCATTTGATTTAGCTACTTTTAGTGTTGGATATTCTTTGTTAAATTTTTGTATATCTATATTTTGTATATTACTTTTATCTGATGTTAATATTACAACTTCTACGCCTTTGTCCTTCTTGGATAACATTTTCAATACACTATCATCTATGTAATTATCTATTATTAGTATTTTTTTCTTAGCTTTTTTAATAATATCAACTATCAAACTATAACTATCCCATATTTGCCCTTGGAAGAATATTTTTTGTTTTATATTTTCTTCATGTTGCAATTCATTGAATATTTCATCAAATTTTTTATCATGTTCTAATAGCTTTCCTTTTATGTTACTTATTTCTTGAAAAATATGACCATTATTATTTAAAAATTTTCTCATCTCTACAAATGCATTCATTATATTTATACTAGCTTGAATAGCTATATTGTTTCTTAAAAGTCCTGATAACATTGCAATTCCTTGCTCAGTAAAAGCATAAGGAAGTTTGTTTTTATTCCTTTTATTTTTATTTATTTGATGCGGTCGCAAATTGCGACCGCATAATTTGCCTTTCTGATGTTGATATATGTTCTGACAAATTATAATATTGTTCAGTTGAAGATTCAAACTTTCCTTTTATAATGCCTAACTCATCTTCAGTTAATTGAAAACAAAATTCTTCC
The DNA here is from genome assembly GCA_017434295.1 of Clostridia bacterium. Taxonomy (GTDB): domain Bacteria; phylum Bacillota; class Clostridia; order TANB77; family CAG-508; genus CAG-269. The sequence goes on along the minus strand of JAFRFO010000066.1, from coordinate 242 downwards.
GGAAATCTAGCTTTATTTCTATTTACTGCTTCATTTATTCTTTTTGTTTCATAATGATACAACATAGCCACATCACTATCTAGCATTACTTGTTTTCCTCTTATTGTGAATATTAAGTCTTTTATTTCAATATTATTATTTGTATATTCTATAATACTATTATTGTTTTCTTGTTCCATACTTTTAACATCCTTTTCTTTTTTATTATTATAGAATATATGTTCGATTTTGTCAATATTTTT
>JAFRFO010000065.1 GCA_017434295.1 Clostridia bacterium | reverse complement strand
TAACCATATTATATGCATTTGTTATAATGTTTTCAGCCAGTTCATTATTTGTATTTTCTCCACCAAAAGTAGTTTCTAAAGTTTCAATTATCTTTTCTTTATACTCTGGTTTTACACTCCATAGCTTATATTCTGTTCCTTTACTATTATGAGTATCTGAAACATCAAAAACTAATCTAAAAGGATACGGATTATCATCATCTTTGGCTAATACAAATATTCCTTTAGCATCTTTATTAACCCATCTATGACATTTTCTATTCCAATCTTTTTCCATTTCTGCACAAGCTGTTGCATCTGGTCGTTGTGCATAAATTAAAACTTTATCAACAAAATTGTATTTAAAATGCCAACTACAACTATCTAAAAAAGAAAGCCAATTTTCTTCTGTTTTTGCTATTTCGTCTATTTTTTCTTTATAGAGTTTTCTTGTATCTGCTATCTGTCCCAATTTGTCCCCTCCTTATTCACTATTTGTAAAGAATTTCAACAAGCCATCTTTTCCAATTGCATCTTGCATAAGCCATATCATTTCGACATCTTTTAATGTTAAATTCTGTATATCTTCTATTTGATTAATTTCTTTTAGTTTTGAAACTTTTAAATTTAAAATATCTTTTTCTGTATTTACATTAATTCGATTTAGTTTTTGAGCTAGTTTATTTTTTTGAATTGAATTAAATTCTGCCATATTCCCTCCTTAACTTGAAATAAGGTAGCCACCTAAAGTAGCCACCTTATTATTAGAATTTATTTTTTATTTGTTTTTTTAGTTTTTTTTCTTTTAATTATAAGAAGTCCTATTCCAGAAATTGAAATCATAGTAAGTGATATAGCAAGTCCTATTTTTCTTCCATCTGAAGTATTTGGTGTTTCAATAAGTTGATTAAAGAATTTAACTTCTGTTGTTTTCTTATCTTCTACTACAACTTTTTGAATATCTGGTATAGTGTAATTACTATTTATTTCGCCTTTTAATTCTTCAATAGTATATTCTCCTGTTAAAACTTCATCAATAAATATTTCGCCTTTTTCATTAGTTTTGAATATTGCTTCAAAATCTTCTCCAATTAGTGTTTTTCCAGTAACTTTAAATTCAATTCCTTCAATGTTTTGTCCATCAGAAGATGTCTTTATTATTTTAATTGAACCATATTCTTTGTAGTTTTTGAATGTTAAAGTAGTAATTTCATCTTCAGTTAGTTCAACTACTTGCTTTTCTTCAGATAATACATAACCTTTTTTAGTGCTTTCTTCATAAACTTTGTATTTTTCATCTATTGCAAGTCTTTTTGTTGTAGCCTCTCCATTTTTGTCTGTTACTATTTTGTCTACAATATTTCCTTTTGAATCTTCTACTACAAAAGTAACTCCTTCAAGTTTAACTTCTGTTTCTCCATCTGTTTTTATAACTTGAATTTGTCCTTTTCTTTTCTCATTTGTAAATGTCATATTAGTTATTTCATCTTCTTTTAATGTTACTTTTTCTGCTTTTTCATTTAATTTGTACCATTTACCTGTTTTGGTTTCTTGTACTTTATATTCTTGGTCAATTGGTAATCTTTTGCTTGTAGCCTCTCCATTTTTATCTGTTTTTAATGTATCTACAACATTTCCTTTTTGGTCATATACTTTAAATTCTACATCAGGTATTTTCACTTCATTGTTATCTAAATCAACTTTTATAACTTTTATTTGACCTTTTTTCTTTTCATTAGTAAATGTTATTGTTGTTATTTCGTTTTCTTTTAATGTTACTTTTTGTGGTTTTTCATTTAATTTATACCACTTACCTGTTTTTGTTTCTTTTATTGTTAAAGTATCATAATCTCTTATTGGGTAATCTTTTGTTGTAGCTTCTCCATTTTTATCTGTTTTAATTGTTTCTAAAACATTTCCGTTTTTATCTAATACTTGAAATTCTACATCTGGTATTTTCACTTCTTTATTGTCTAAATCAACTTTAATTACTTTTACTTTTCCTTTTTTCAATTTATTTTCTATTGTTTTTTCTTCTGTTTTATTCCATTTAACTTCAATTGGCGTTTCATCTGAAAGGTTATACCATTTATTAGTATTTTTTTCTATTAACTTATAATTACCTGTTCTTAAATTTTTGATTTCAATTTCGCCATTTACATCTGTTTTATAAGTTCCAATAACTTTTTGTAGTTCTTCTGAATATAAGTCAAATTCAACATTTCCTAATACTACTCTATTATTATCTTTATCAACTTTATAAATTTTCAAATTTCCTTTTTGATGATCGTTTTGAATATCCATTGTAGTTGTTTTATTGTATTCTACATCAACATTAAATTCGACTTTATTTAAAATATAATCTTTATTTGTTTTTGTTTCTTTTAATTTATATTTTCCTTGATATAGATTATCAAAACTTGCTTTTCCATTTTTATCTGTTGTAACACTACCAACTAATGTCCCATCAGCTTTATATAATTCAAAAGTAACTCCTTCAATAGCTTTACTTGTTTCACTATCTGTTTTATTAATTTGTATTCTACCAGTATTTGTTTTTACATTTAAGTTTCCTGTTCCTGCAATGTCGCCATAAGGGTCAAATGTTAATAAATAATCTTGTCTTCCTGCAATTCTACTTTTTCCATAAAACATTGGATATGTTTTACATTTAGCTCTTGCATTAACTTTTATATCTATATCACTTGAAAATTTATCTTTTGGTATTTGTACTTTAAATTCTTCATTTCCACCAAATTGTGTTTTATCATTTCCTGCTAAATCTGTTATTCTGCTACCATCTGGAAGCCCTGCTGTTGCTATAATTGTATAAATTGATGTTTCTATTGGAGATGTTACATTAAACTTTTGTGAATAATAAGCTCCATCTTCAAATATTCCACCAACTTTATTTATTGAAATATTTGTATTTTCTGGTGTTTGTGAGCCATTATAAGCAATATCAACTAATCTTACAATAGCATTTTTTATTCTTTCTCCTGTTTCATCGCCACCTCTATAATATTCGCTTGGATTCCATCCATAAATTACACTATATATAGCTTGTTTTGTTGCAACAAAGGCATCATATTTATTATCTAATCCTAAAGCTTCTGGACTTTGATAAGGATATGAATTTATTACTAATCTCCATATTCTAACATCTTCTATAAGTGATGTTACATCAACTCCATATTCTCCTGCTTCTCCAACTCCTTGTGTTGTTCTGTCTAAACAATAAGCTGGGTATTCAACTCCATTTTCTGTGTAATATACAAATGTTGTAATTATATATGACCAAGCATTTTGGTTTGTATCAAAAAATTGTAAGTGGTAATCACATTGTCCACCATTTCTTAATTCTGCTCCAGTAATTTCAGTACTTGCAAATGCTATATTAGAAATACTTGAAATTATTGTAATTAGTAGCATTAACAAAGCTACACTCTTTTTCATTTTCATTTTCATTAAAATTTTCCTCCTTAATTTTGGCAATAAAAAAAGCACTATAAAAGTGCCTTCGCCGTTTTTTATTATAATATATAACATTCAGTCATAATTAACTGACCATTAGAGTAATAGTCTTCTGCATATATTTTTATTGTCCCAAAAGAATATCTAATCATATTTTTTACTCTATTTTCTGTAAAAGTAAATTGATTTACAGAATTTTTTATTGAACTATCAACAACTATGTTATAACCATATTTTTTCATATCTTCAGTTGCATTATTATTGATTACTTGTCTTATTCTTTCTATCATTGCATCATTTCTTACATATTTCGTTTCATTTACAACTGGCTTTTCTTGTACTGGTTGTTGTACTTGCTCCTGTTTTGGTTGTTCAACAACTTGTTCTTGAACTTTTGGTGTTTCAATAACTTGTGGCTCTGTATTAGTTTCAGTCTGTTTTTCTTTTACTGGCTGAGAACTAACCGTAACACTTTTTTGTGGTTGATTAACCTCTGCTTTTTGACTATTCTCTTGTTTTTGAGTTTCTATAACTCTGTTTGTCTGGTTATTTTCACTTTCAGATGGTATTGAAACTTGTTCTTGTATTTGTTCAATATCCTCTGTTTTTTCCTTTTGTTCTTCTGTTTCAACTACATTTTCTGCTTTTGTTAAATTTTCATAGCTATAAACTCTTTCCCCTTTTTCGTTTACTGCTCCATAATAACTGCAACTTGAAATTAAAATTATAATTAACAATATTAACTTTTTCATTTGGCATCTCTCCCATCTGTCTTAATTATAAAATATTCTATTTTTTTCGACAAATGTGTAAATTATTATTTTATAAAATTAATTAAATATT
>JAFRFO010000064.1 GCA_017434295.1 Clostridia bacterium | reverse complement strand
GTATAGCCATCAGTTGATGCCAAATAGTCTTTTAAGTTATATAGTTTTCTTCTAAACTTATCTACTTCTTCTAAATTCTTAATTCTTTTAAAACTATTATTAAAATAGCTTGAAATAATTAGGTTTTGTGTTCTTAAAACAGTAAGTAAAATTTCATTTTTTATTTCTTCAATTTTATCTTGCATATTTTTACAAGTACTGTCGTTATTACTTTCTATAATTCTGTTATTTAGTTTAATAATGCTTTCTTCTTGCTCTAAAATTGTATCAATTGCATTTTGAACACAAAGATATGTTTTTATGCTTGTATCTTTTATAAATTGATTTTTAAAATTATCATTTGTATTTATCGTGCTCTCAAACAATAAATCCTCTCCAAATAAATATGCCAATTGATTAACCAAACAGCACTCTAATGGATAATATGATGGGCTTATAGTTTCAAAACTTAAGCCGAAATATTTTACAAAATCTTTTTCCATTCCAATTGCTTTTGATGCCATAAGCTGTACTGCTGCTTCGTTTAAGCCTAAACCTGTAACTTTACCAGAAGTATAATCAGATAGTCCCATTTTCAGCAAATTATTTTTTTTATCTTTTACTTCTTGTAGATAATGTATGCACTCGTGAACTGCAAATTCTTCTAGGTCTTCATTTGGAATATTACAATTAAAGTAAATTGATGTATTCTTATAAAAATAGTTTGCCTCACTCATTCCTTCTGGCATCTTGGCTTTGTACATATTTAGCCTACAAAGCTTGCTAAATAAGTCTGATTCATTCAAACCATATTTTGCATAAGTATTATATAATTTAGTAGCAACGCCTTTTGCTATTTTGTTGATAGATAGCGTATCTAAGGCTTCTACTACTTCAATTCCATCTTTTTTTAATTCATTTTCTATATTCATTCGTTAATTTCCTTTTTGGATTTACTAAATCGGTCAAATGGTACCGGGTTTCATTTGACAGGCGGTCAATTGGTTCCGGGTTTACTTTGACCGTTTCTTTTAATTTTTTCAATTAATATAATAATCCTATAATAATTATACTATAAAAGCAAAATATTTCCATTTCAAAAGCATTAAATGTTTGTTACATTTGAGTTACAAAAAACGGTCAATTGGTTTATTAGTAGTTTTATTTGATAAAAATCTATATAAATCCTTATCTTGCCTTATTAACTCCATATTAACTTTATAACGATTTCTATAAATATCTCTTTTTTCTTCAGGTATTGCAATAAATAAAAATGATTCTAATCTTACTTCTTCTGGTATACTCTTATTTTTTATCTTAGCTAAACTCTTTAGTTTTTCTACTTCTTCTTTAGTTCTTTCTCCTTCTGGTTTTAATTGAATTTTGGCTAAGTCTTCTGAAGTCTTAACTAATCCACTAAATAATACAATGTTTTGTATCCATGTATTTAAATCTATTGTACCATTTGCTAACCTAAACTCTATGGTATTTTTGTTTTTTCCAAGATTTAAAAAGTTTATTCCATAATTTTTTTTCTTTTGTTGTATACCTTTTAAAAATCTATTTATATCATCTTTAGTTTTAATTGAAAAACGATAATTATCCATGGAACTCTCTATATCATTTGAAATTGGAGAAGCATATTCCTCAAAGTTTTTTCTAGGTTTTTCCCCTTCTTTATTACTAATTGCGTAAAAACTCATTTCTAAGTTGCTCCATATTTCAACAAGATTAAACCAGCTCTCTTTTGTAGTTAAATAGTCTGCTCCAATATGTACATGTCCTGCACATATTTCAGATGCCTCTTGTCCGGAGAATATTTAAAATGTTAAACACATTATTTATTTCATTAGAAATATTTTCTGTTTTACTCGTTAATATAGGCGAAATTACTTCAACACCTTCTCTTAAACTTCTATCCTCTTTACATAGCCAATCATCTCCTAAAAGCATTTTTATGTCTTTTATAAATTGACTGTTTGCACCTTCTGATTCTATTTCCATTCCAATTGTCATGTTTTCAGGTATATCAAGAATTTGCAAATTATTTTTATTTTCAATAGATACCAAATATTTTGTTATGATTTGTTTAGATTTAGTTGCAAGCACAAGCTTTATAAACTGTTCATTTGGAATACCATATTTATTTGATATATCAGCATTATTTATTAAATTTTGTATTTGTTCTGGAGAATACAAATTCATTATTATCTTAATAACACCATCAATATCTAATGAATACTCTTCTATTTTTTCTTTATCGTTAATAATATTTATTATATAATTTCTATCAAAGCATCTTATTAAAATATCTACAATTTCATTACTTTTTAGTGAATATTCGTTTAATAAATCTGGATTAGTTATTATACTTTCTATAAATTGAGTATCATCTTTTGCAGAACAAATCGCATCTTTAATTCTTTCACTTATAAAACGTTTTCCTGTCCAACTGTAGAATCCATATTTTTTAAGAGTTTCATTTATAAATACTTCTTTTATATAATTAGCATCATTTGTAGCAATTATTAATTTATACATGTCATAATCAGAACAATTACAAAACCTTCTCTTTCTTTCATCATTTATTATTTTTTGAATAAATTTAGAATCGTTTGTTGCTTTTACTAACTCAATTAAATAATAACCTGTTAGCTTATATTCAATAAGCTTTTCGTTATCATCTATTATTTTTTCAATATAATCTTTATCTTTTGTTGCCTCAATTAGCCTGTAATAATCACTTGAAAAAAATTTAAATTGTTCTTTAAATTTTTCATCTTCAATTATAGATTTTATATAACCAACTTCTCCTGTTGCATTTATCAATTCAACTATATCATAAGTATCTAATTTTAGTTCATTAATTCTATTTTTATCACTTATTATTGATTTCAAATAATTTGGATTATCAATTGCTTTCAGCATGTTAGTAATATCTCTACTATTTTTTATATTACCTATTTTAGCTAAAAAATACTCTAAATTTTTTTGCTTAATACCATCTATAATTATATTAATAAAATCAAAATAATTTTCTTCAACAAAATCTTCTATATATTTATGTTTTTTTATTCCCAATATTTCAAAAACTCTATTATATCTTTCATTATTGAGTGCATCAATTATTTCGTCTATTTCCTGTGTATACATAGATAATATCTCCTACTTTCTATATATTTAAGAACCTTTCAATGCTATTTGCCGCTTCTCTGCCAGTTTTTGCTGCCCAAGCAACTGTACTTTTTGTTCCAGCTAAATCACCACCAGCAAATATTTTTGGATTTGAAGTTTGGTAATTCTCATTTACTTTTATGTATTGCCATTTATCTAGTTCTAAACCTAAAGAATTAACTATGTTTTGAGGTTTTGAGCCAAGTGCCATTACTACATAATCTGCGTTTATTATGTAGTTTGACTTTTCTATATTTACGGGTACTTTTCTTGTTTCTCCTTCTTTTTGAATCAACTCTGTTTTTATTAATTCAATTTGTTTAACTTTTTCTTTTTCAATTGTTTCACTAACTTTACTACTGCTATTACCAACTTGGATTTTGTCTCCAATAATTCTAACAATATTATTTTGATACAAAAATTCAATTCCTTCATTTATAGCATCTTCTATCTCTTTTGTTTCAGCTGGCATTTCTTCTCTAGACCTTCTATAAATTACTTTAACCTCTTTTGCGCCAAGTCTTTTGATAGTTCTAGCACAGTCCATAGCAACATTTCCGCCACCTACTACACAAGCAATTTTACCTTCATAATTTGGATGAAGATTATATTCTAATAATTCGTTTCCACCAAAAACACCTTGTAAATCTTCTCCCTCTACTCCCATTTTTGAAGATACATTTGCACCAAAGCTTAAAAATACTGCATCATAATGTTGTTGTAAATCTTGTAATTGAATGTTTTTCCCTAATTCAGCATTATATTTAACACTAATTCCTAAATCTAAAATCATTTTTATAGTTTTATTAATAACCTCTCTAGACAACCTAAACTCAGGAATACCGTGTACTAGAAGTCCTCCTAAATAATCGTATTTTTCATAAATTGTAACTTGAACACCTTTTTTTGTTAGAAAAGCAGCACAAGTTAAACCTGCTGGTCCACCACCTATAATTGCAACTTTTTTAGTATTATCTATTTCTTGTAATTTGGTATTATTCTTGCAATTTTCAGAATTATTATCTTGATTTATTGTATTATTATTTTCAACTATTTCTTTGAAGCAATCTTTCAAAGTAAACCCTTGCTCTGTTGCTTTATCAAACACATAAGCTTCAAGTTCACCAATATTAACTGGCTCACCTTTTATCCCTCTTACGCAACTACCTTGGCATTGTTTAAAATGAGGACAAATTCTACCACAAACCCCAGGCAATACTGTGGTTTCTGATAAAATTTTATATGCTTCTACAAACTTTTCTTCTTTTACTTTTTCTATAAATGCAGGAATATTGTTATTTAAAGGGCAACCTTTCACACTACAAGGTTTAACCTTACAATTCAAACAATAACTTGCTTTTTCTTTTATGTTTTCCATATATTACTCCTTTATTGCCATCGGGGCCGGGTTCATTTTGCAATTTATTTAACGCAATCCTCTATTAGTTCAATTTTTATTTCTTTTGATGTATCAATTCTCGCCATTGTTCCTATTGGTATAACCGTTTTTGTTTCGATATGTCCAAAATTATTAGATTTAATTATAGGGAAATTTATATCATCTCCGTAAAACATCTAAAAGAATCTTTTCTAAAGTGATGCCTGTATCACTTTCATAATTTCCAAGCCACAAACCTTTTATCTTTTTAAATACACCATTTTGTTTTAAGAAATATAAACTGTTTGATACTACTTGTGGTGGAGATTCAAAACCTAATTCTTCTAAAAATAGGATCTTATTTTCAAAATTAATTGAATATTTTCCAGCAACTAATCCTCTTGTTAAAAATAAATTTCCACCTATTAATTCTCCCTCAACAATTCCATTGCTATTTATAAAGCTTTTTAAAGTCATTTCATTTGAAATAGTCTCATATTTGTCATTTTCAGCCATTCCAAAATCAAGGCTTCCATTTACAAATCTATTAATAGCCTCTTTATAACTAAAATCTGTTTCATCTGTTGCAATTGTTTTAAAGTTTGTAGCACTGAACGTCACAAGCCCAGTTTTTTCGGCTATAATATTTGTTAAAGATGTAATATCACTATATCCACAAATAATTTTTGGATTTTGTTTTATTAATTCATAATCTAAATAATCAAACACTGAATTGCTATTATTCCCGCCTTTTGCACACCAAATCATTTTTACTTCTTTGTCTGCAAACATTGAATTAATATCTTCTGCTTTTTCCTTTGCTGTAGCTGAATAGCCTGTAGTATTACTAAACAAATACTTTCCGAATTTCACCTTAAATCCATCTGCTTCTACTTTAGCCTTCGCTTGCATTACTTCTTCTACTTTTTCTCCAATAATTGGATCAGATGGAGCAACAACTCC
>JAFRFO010000063.1 GCA_017434295.1 Clostridia bacterium | reverse complement strand
TGTTCTAAAAATTGTATTTATCAAAAAGATGGAAAATGTGAATATTCTAGCGTTTCTTTATCCAATATTTGCATTAAGGATAGTTGTGCTTATTATACTCAAAAATCTAATTGACAATTCAAACATAAAGGTATATATTCTATATATAAATTATATATAGGAGGTTTTTTTATGCTTAAAAGAAAATTTGAAACACTTTTAATTATTATGTTTATAGTAATACTTGCTTTATCATCTTTTTGTTTTGCAGATTTAGAAGAAGATTTAGTACAATCTGGAGTTAAGGAAAATGCTGAAACTACAGAGGAGCCTGAAGAATCAATTGATAAACTCCCAGATTATGTTGTAAACAGCATTTCTAATTCTAACAATACTAATAACAGTTTAATAAGCAGTAACCCTTCAGCAAGTAACATTGATAGTAATTCTGTAAAAAAGGGAGATGTTTATCTTTTAGGAACAGATGTTACTTTAGACTATGAAGTAGATGGAAATGTATATATCTTAGGTACTAATGTTAATATAAGTTCTAAAATATTAGGAAATTTATTTGTTTGTGCTAACACTATTAATATAACAAAAAATGGTTATATTTCTAATTCTTTTTATGGAGTAGCAAACAACATTAATTTTTTAGGTACAGCTTATGATATTTATACTACATCTAATAATTTTTACATAGAAGGTTCAACTTTAAGAGACATTCACTCTATAGCAAACAATCTTACTTTAAATTGTGAAATCGGAAGAAATGCTGACGTTGCAGGTGAAAATTTGTCTTTTAGTGGAAAAATATTAGGTGATTTAAATTACAAATCTAAAGAACCAATTAAAATTCCAGATGGAGTGGTTTCTGGAAATGTTAGATTTGAAGAATTAAAAGAATTCAATTTGAAGCCAAACTACTTTATCCTTGCAGCTAGCTTTGTTGGTTTAATATTAGCTTTATGGTTATTTATGAAATGGCTTGCTCCAAATTTTTTATCAAAAACAGATATTATTTTAAAAGATTCTCTTCTTAAAAATCTTGGAATAGGCTTATTGAGTTTATTAGCAATTCCAGGGTTAGCTATTACATTAATGATAACAGCAATTGCTGCATATGCAGGAGTTCTATTACTTGTGTTATACATTTTATTAGCTTGTATTAGTAGTTCAATTTTTGTTATTGCTATTAATAATCTACTTGCTAAAAAGTTCAATTTTGATAAAGGCTATAAAGTATTTTTACTATTAATTGTTACTTCAATTATTGCTTGGGCTTTAACTATTATGCCTTATGTTGGTGGAGTATTTTCTACTCTTTATGCATTAGTTGGTTTCGGTATTGTTATTAGAAATTTACTTAAAAAAGGTGAATTTGTTGAAGAAGATTAATTTGTATATTTAAAAAAGTATTATAATTTTAATAATATAAAAGCATTATAAATATTTAAGGTTAGTTTTGTTTCAAAACTAACCTTTTAATATGCAATAATTATAAAAAATTTTTTATGTCAAAATCTAAAGATCATCATCTTTTTCACTGTCAAAATCCCCCGTCCCTTTTGGCACTATTTCAAAATCAACCTGTCTTAATGCTTTACTTGCAGAAATAACTCTAACAGTTACTTTATCTCCTATTTTATAAGTTTTTCTAGACTTTTCTCCTATTAGCATTCTTCTACTTTCATCAAAAATAAAATACTCATCACTAATGTTTTCAAATTTCACCAATCCTTCTACTGTATTTTCTAACTCTACAAATAATCCAAAGTTTGTTACTGAAGATATAATTCCTTCATAAACTTCACCTATTTTATCTTGCATGAATTCTGCTTTTTTAATTTTTTCACTTTCTCTTTCTACTTTTGTTGCAATCTTTTCTCTTTCTGATGATTGACTTGCTCTATTTTCCGCCCTTTCTCTATATTCATCAATAAAGTTTTCTTTTACATTATAGTTTTCTTTTAAGTATTTTGATATTATTCTATGAATAAATAAATCTGGATATCTTCTAATAGGTGATGTAAAATGACAATAGTATTTACTAGCAATTCCAAAGTGCCCTTTGTTTTGTGCTTCATACCTTGCTACTTTAAGTGTTCTTAAAATAAGATTTGCTACTACTTTTTCTTCTTCTGTTCCCCTTACTTTTTCTAAAGCTTTTGCAAATTCATTTGGATATACTTTTTCATTAACAACTTTAATTCTCAAACCAAAATTATATAAAAAACCATTTAATTCTCTTATTTTATCTAAGTCTGGCTCTTCATGAACTCTATAAATAAATGGTGCTTGTAACCAATAAAACTTTTCTGCAATTGTTTCATTTGCAATTAGCATAAATTGTTCTATTATTTCATTTGCAAAAGTTGTTTCATATTTACCTATATTAGTTACTTTTCCATCTATATCTAAATCAATCTTGCTTTCTGGAATATCTAAGTTTAAGTAGCCTTGTTCTTTTCTTCTTTCTTTTAGAATCAAAGCTAGTTCTTCCATTAGTTTGAAATTTGGTATATATTCTTTATATTTTTCTATTGTTTCTTTATCCGAATTATCTAAAATTGCTTGTACATCATGATAACTCATTCTTTTTGTTACTTTAATTACTGCTTTATAAATATCAGAATCAACTACTTTCCCTTGTTTATCTATTTCCATTGTGCATGACAAAGTTAACCTATCTTCTCCTTCATTCAAACTACAAATTCCATTTGATAATTCTCTTGGAAGCATTGGAATTACTCTACCTAGCATATATATACTTGTCCCTCTTATTAATGCTTCTTTGTCTAGCTCGCTTCCCTCTCCAACATATTGACTTACATCTGCTATATGAACATCTAAAACATAGTTTCCATTTTCTTTTTTGGTAACGCAAACTGCATCATCTAAGTCTTTTGCATCTTCCCCATCTATTGTAAAAACTATATCATTTCGTAAATCTTTTCTATATTTGAATTCTTTTTCTTGTACTTTTTTAGGTTTGCTTTTTGCTTCTAATACAACAGGTTTTGGAAATTCTGCTGGTAAATTATACTCTTTAATTAGAGATAACATATCTACTCCGGCCTCATTTGCTCCACCAAGTACTTCAATTATTTTGCCTTCAGCCTTCTGATCGTTTTTCGCTTGTTTTATTATTTTTACTAGAACTTTATGATTATTTCTTGCTTTGCCAAAATTCTTTTTAGATATAAAAATATCACCATATAACTTTTTGTTATCTGGAACTACAAAACCAAAACTTCTATTATTTTGAAAAGTACCAACTAAGGTATCTTTCTTTTCAAGTTCTTCTATCATTTTAAATCCTTTCTTTTTATTTTTTACATTTACACATAATAAAAAGGCAAGTAACCTTGCCTTTATCAATCCTTTTATTTCATCATATATAATATTCCAAGTACTATAGTTAATACTGCAAATATAACAGATAAAATTATTGTCCATTTTTTTAATTTACCTGTTTTTGTTCTTGTTTTATTCTTTTCATAAAAATTGCTTGATGATGAACCTGTTAAAGTTGATGATAATCCTTCATCTTCTTTAGATTGTATAAATGCTAATACTGTTACAATAAATGCTATTATAAAATATATAACTGTTAATATTGTTCTAATTACTGGCATGTTTTATTCCTCCCTATGTATTTTCTCTTTATTACACGTGTTATATTGTAACACATATTTTTTTAAAATGCAACTATTCTTACAAAACATATTAAAGAAAATATAATTATTTTTACACAAACATTAAAAAAAAGTTGAAAATTTGTGCCTTTTATACCTGCTGGATTAATTCTATTATATTCGTTAAATATTTCTTCAATTTCATTATTTGAAGATATTTTTACATCTTGCATATATTCTTTTGCTAAATATGGTGCTTTTATCATTGCATCATTTTCCAAATAAACTCTAACACATAAATATACCATACTTAAAATAGCTAATATACCTAGGAAAAGCCAATTATTTGGTAATACGTTAAATGCTGCAAGAATTGCTGTTACTATAAAATACAACAAATAAATATTTGAAAAAACAAAATTAAACATTAACAATCTTTTTCCTTGAATTGAATGTAAGCATTCATGTGCAATTGTTTGAATTCTTGTAAAAGAGTTTTTCATATTTGCAATTAAAATCTTATTAGTAACTGCAATATATAAACAACTCTCTCTTCCCATATTTTCTTCTATTTCAACAGATTCATTGTTCAATTTTTTTAAATACCATTTGCATATTTCTTTATTGTCTGGGTATTTTTTAGTTGCATTATCCAACTTTTCATTAATACCCATTTTTTTCATTTCTTTAAAATTTATATTAAAAACTTTTTTTAATACTAATATCACTATTACTAAAACTATTACTACAATTAAATACTCCATTTTATAATATCTCACTTTCTATTTATATGTAATAGTGATATATATAACAATCCATTTTACATTACATCTTTTATAGTTTCACCTATAATCTTATTAACATCTGCAATTAATACATTAAATTTTGTTTCTGCTTCTAAAAACTTTTTAGTATCTGGGTTTTCCATTAATTCAATGTATAATTCTTGAACTTTTTTTAGCTTTTCTTCGTCATTTTTTCCTGTTTGCATTGCTATTATTTGTGTTTCATATCTTTGCTTTTCAAATTCTTCTATTTTTTGTTTCAATTCTGATTTTAAGTTTATTACCTCTTTTGCCATTTTGTAATTTTTATATTCTTCAGATTCCTTTATTTCTTGTGATAATCTATTGGCTGTATCATAAACGTTCATTATTTCAATTCCTTTCTATTAAAAATATATTATTCTATCTCTACTTCTGCATCTTTTGGACAAATATTTACAAATGTGTTTCCATCATTAACTTTTATTTCATTTCCGTCTAAATCTTTATAAACTGTTTGTGATTCTCTATCTGTTTTAGTACATTTTATTTTTATTGCTTTACCATTTGTTATATAATATCCATCAAATGTTCCTATATTGTATAAGCCTTGTCTTCCTTTATCTTCGCCATCGTTTAATTCATAATTATTGCAGAAAGTTATTATTATATTTTTTGTAGTTACTGGTTCTCCTGTATCCCAATCTGTTTGTTCTTTTTTTCTAGCATAACGTTTATAAACTTTATTTGTTGCATCATATTCATATTTTACAGTTTGTAAATATGAATGTGGTATTGTTACTTCATTTGCAAGTATTCCTTCTGTAAGATTAACTTCATCTGTTGTATAATTTAAAACACTCTTTTTATTAGATGTTAATCTATATCCTTTAGATTTTGCTCGTGTAAGCAAACTTGCTGAACTTGCTACTGCATTATGTGGAGCATACTTATCTTTAACTCTCCAAAATACATCTGTACTTTCTGTAATTCCATTCATATTATTTATTCCAAATTTTGCAACATCTGATTCTGCTTGTGGACTCCAACCAAAATGAGCATATATAGCATCATTTTCCATTACATAATCTATAAAATAGTGTCTTGCACTTCTTACAGGTCCTATTTTTTCTACGTCTTGTCCTTTAAATAAAGCCATTAACCTAGTTTCTCCACCTTCAACTATAATTTCATAAACCATGTATGCTTTATTTAGTCCAGCTTGTGGCCATGCTTGATTGTGGTTATCTATCATTACTGCAAGTGGCCTATCTGTTCCAGAAAAAACTTTTATTTTTGGAGCTTCTTTTTCTATTTCTATTTTTAAAGTTTCATCTTCTTTTGCAGTAGTATTGACATCTTTTTCATTATTTTGATTATCTATAATAATTTTTGTTGCTAAACATCCACCTGCTACTACTATTAATAATATCAAAAAAATTATTAATTTATTTTTTTTACTTTTTTTGGTTCTTCTACTCATATATTTCCTCCTTGAACGATATTCGCGACTCAAGAAATTTACTCATTTTTTTATTTAATCCCTTGTTATGTTTAGCTTATTTAATATAACTTCTTCTTTTTCTCTCATTATTTTTTTGTCATTTTCTTCCATGTGGTCATATCCCATTAAATGATAGAAACTATGTACTACCATATAACTTAATTCTCTTTCAAAGCTATGTCCATACTCTATTGCCTGTGCTTGTACCCTTTCAATAGATATAACCATGTCCCCTAATATATCTTCAAATTTAAAATCTTGGTTTTTTATTTTTGAATCTAAATCCCCTTTTTCAAACATAGGAAACGAAAGTACATCCGTTTCCTTATCTATGTTTCTATAATCTTTATTAAATTTTCTGATATTATCAGGATTTGTAAGTGTTATTTGAGTTGTTAATTTTGAATTTAATAAGTTTTCTTCTTTGTAGCAAGCCTCAATTACTGGTTTTATTATTTGTTCATATTTTTCGTTTTCTTCAATATCTAAATATGTTATTTCAAACATTTACTACATTGCTCCCTACTTTTTTGTATTTGCCTTCAATTGTTTTGCATTTATTTTTAATTTCTCTCATTGCGCCAAAATCGACTAATTTTCTTTTGTAATATCTAATTAATTTTGAATAATCTATTTTGCTATTTGAAATACTTCTTAAATCATTTTTTAAGAATAGTATTTCTTTTTGTACTATATAATTTGAAAAATATGTATCCTTTTGTTTTGATATTGCTTTATATTTATCCCAGAATTTTTTGTATTCATCTCTTTTTTCTGGATTATCCCAATATACTTTTGTTGATAATAATTTTATGTTATAATCTTCTATTAAATTTATTAACATTTCATAAGCTTTTTCTCTTTTTGTAGCAATTTTTGTATCTTGTACTAAAGCTCTAGCATCTACTAGTAGCTTTTCGTAGCATTGTTCAGCTACAACTAATGGTAAACTATGTGTAAATAATTTTCTACTTATTCCAAGTATTATCATGTTTTTCTCTATACTATCTCTTGTATCAAGCTTACCAACAGCATATTTTTCATATTTTTCGTATTCTTCTTTTAGTTCATCATATTTTCCATCTTCACTTTGAATTTTTAAAGCTAAAATGTTTTCTATATATTCTTCTAGAGTAAAGAATATCTTTGTATAAACCCACTCTTTACTAGAATCATATATATTTGTTGAATCTGCTAACTTTATTGAATAATTCTTAAGTATTGCTTTATAAATTGCATCCATTTTGTTTATATAAAAATTCTTGAATCTTAAGATATTTTTTTCTTTATTAGATTTGTTTACATTTTCAAAATCTAATTCTAACAAATATTTTTGCTTTCTATATTTATATTCCATATATTCATTTTCTTTTAAGCTTATTACTTCATAATATTTAGATAATGCATTTTTTTCAAATTCTGATGCTGTTCCATTTTTTACTTTTTTATAAATTGAGTCTAACACGTATTTGTCGAGTGCTTCTAAATAAACTGTATATGCATTTTCGTATTTTTTCTCGTTTTCTTCGTTTTCGAAATTATCATCTTTTTGAATATTTTCAAATATTTTTATTAAACTATTTCTTTTCATGTTTATTAACATGCTATTAATTCCAATTTTTGTTGGTGTTAGCATTTTTGTTAATCTTGTTGTTAATTTGTTAAAAAAGTTTTTATCAGCTCCAGTAATTCTAAGACTTTTTTCTTCCATTTGCATCGTCCTCCACATTATATTTTTTCCTCTGTTCCTATGTCTTCAAGCACTTCGTATGTAACAAATACTTCAACATAATTTTCATGTTCATACGCATTTATATTTTTGTTTACTATATTTTCTTTATCCTCTATTTCATTATCTAACTGTTGTTGCAATTCCTTTATTCCTATGTTTTTAGCTTCTTCTGGCGTGTATTTTTTTTGTTTTTCTTCAAGTTCTTTATACGTAATTTCTTCTATTGAAATAGGTAGATAAAAGTCAGAAAATATTTTAAACTTTTTTTCTGATGTTATTGTATCATAAAATTTAAATTTTGAAACCCCTTTTTTAAAATTTATTTTAAAATTATTTAATTTTAATGAATATTTTTTTTCAATTTTTCCTGTTTCTTCTTTTATAATCTGATTATATTCAATTTTTGTACTTTTTGTATACCATACTTTTGCTTGAATTTCACCTTTTGCATGAACATAATTTAGTCCTGTATATTTCCCTTCCATCCAACCCGAAATAAGCACTGTTCCTTCATTTACTATATCTCCAACTTTTACATTAGCCGTTCCATTTTGAGCATTTATTTTTGTTATAACTCCATTTTTGTTTGAAACTATATTACAATACTCTTTTTCATCTACAATTGATGGTTTTTCATCTGCTTTTTTTACTTTTACTATAACATTTGTTCCTTTAAGCTCTATCCCCATCCAAGCTATATCATTTCTTTTTAGTCTTATTTTATTTATTATATCTTTTGTATTTATCTTACTTTTCCATTCTCCTGTAACTAATCCAACTTCATTTAAGTCTTGTATAATATTTTCTAATTCTTTTCCATTTTCTTCTTTAATATCTATATTCCAAACAAAATTTGATGTAAATAGCACTAATCCCATGATTATCATTAAAAGTAATGCAAAAATCTTTCTTTTTTTGTATCTATGTAATAAAAATGGAAAACCTTTTTTGCTTTTTATTTTTACTTTACATTTTGTTTTTTTAGCTATTCTTACAATTTCTTTAAAATCTTTTATTCTAACATTTAAATCCAATTTTACATTTTTATCTCTTTTAAGATTCCAAATGGTTATTTTATTTGTAGTACATAAATTTATAAATCTTTCTATATAATATCCTTCAATTGTAAGCCTTACATAACCTATTAAAAAACCAATTAATATTTTTAAAAACATTAGTATCTCCCTTTTCTATGTATTAAACTTAGAATTTTTTTCTACTTATTTGTTTCATTTATATAATTTAATCAATTATCTACTAATCTTTCTATTTCAATGTTTTCTATTTTTCCAGTTACTCGAATGTCGTCATTTGTCATAGTTTCAAGCTTTAAATTAAAACCATTTATATTTACAATTCCTATATGTGTATTGATTCTTACAAAAAAATCTTCATATTCTAAAATTCCTTTATAGTTTTCTATTATTATTTCTTCAAAACCTGTAACAGTAAATTTTGGCACGTTTGAGCATACTTCTTTTGGCATTTCTAACAAACGGTCTATTTTTCTAAAATTACGTTTTTTCATTTTGAATGAATTTCCTTTCCTAATTTACAAATTCATCTATGCTTCTTATTTCATAGCCTTGTGCTTTTATTTCTTTAAGTACACTATCTAAAATATTTGTATTAGTTTTTGATGTTGCATGAAGCAAAATTATTTCTCCATTATGAAGATTATTTAATATTTTCTGTTTTGATTTTTCTTCATTTGGTTGATTTTTTTCATCCCAATCTTCATAAGCAAATGACCACATTACAGTCTTATATCCTAATGAATTTGTAACAGCTAGCGTCTTTTCGCTATATTCTCCCATTGGTGGTCTAATATATTTCATTTCGTAATTATATTTTTCATAAACTGCTTGATGTAAATCCATTACTTCTTTTTTGATTTGTTCTTCTGTTAAACTTGGCATGCTTTTATGATTAACTGTATGGTTTCCTACAATATGTCCCTCATCTATCATTTGTTTTACAAGTTCTGGTTGTGAATTTAAATAATGTGCTGTTATAAAAAAGGTAGCTTTTACATTATTTTGCTTTAACACTTCTAGTATTTTACTTGTATATCCCGCTTCATAGCCATTGTCAAAAGTTAGATATACTATTTTTTGGTCTTTATTTCCTAAGCATAATCCATCTGCATTATCTAAAAGTTGTTTGTTTCTACTCCCTACATCAGGTTGCTCGTGATTATCATTTCTTTTAATTCCCCAACCAATTTTTTCATTACTTAAAGTACTACCTGAAGTAGTTTTCACATCTTTTTCATTTACAAATGTCATACTTATTGAAAATATTAGAATCGCCAAAAGACCTGCTATTGTCTTTCTATTTATAATTTTTTTCATACTCTACCTAAGTTCCTTTCTTTTAAGAAAAAATTTTTAAAAATTCTTCCTGTATTTTTTTAATTTTATGAAATAGAAAATATTTTTATGCACAAAAAAATATGAGAGTCTCTTGTCTCTCTCCCTCGTGGGTTTGCATCTTATCATAATACTCTTTTATATAGTAATTATAGTCTTTCCATAATTTATTATTATATAAAAATGCTTCAATTTCTTCTTGTAAATCTAGCATATCATCTTTGTACTTTTCCATTACAGGATTATTGTCATCTATAGTTAAACCTTTTTCAAATTTTGTATTTTTAAATTCGTCTATTTTTTCTATCATTAAATTGCAGCCTGGCTCTTCTAACTCTTTAGAAAAAACTTTATCAGCATATTTTGCCATTTTAGTGTTTTCAGGTGCTAGTTTTTTATATGCATATAATTCAAAAGCACTTAAAGGATTGTATTTATAACTAGCAAAAACAACTTGTTTATTAGGAAAATTTTCTTCTTCAAAAAAAAGTTTCTTTAGCATTAATCCTTCATTAATATTGTCATCAAAAAATAATACTTGATCATAGCCATAAATTGATGTAACCGGTTTGTTCCAACCATTAAGCCCATAAACTTCCTTTTCTTTACTCTCTCTTTCAACCTGTATTTTATTATTTGTTGTATATATATATGTAAATAAATCCTTATACTCTTTAGGTATACAATCTATAAAATGTGTTTTTACAGATTGAGTTGAAGCACTAGTACAAATTGCTACATCTATTCCTTCTTCATGCACCTTTTTGAGTTTTACAAGTAAATCTTTTAGTTTTGGCCTAAATCTAACATTTATTATTTGTTCATAATTTTCATCAAAATCTAGTTTTCTTAATGTACCATCTAAGTCAAATACTATTAATTTGTTTAACATTTTTACATCCATCCTTCATAGGCTACAAACAGCTTTTTTAAATACTATCTTTTAATATATTTTATTAATGATAATTCTATATTGTTATAATGAGTATAACACGAATTATTAAAAATGTATATCATAATTCGACAATTTTTATTATTAAAAAATATTTTATTTTTTTTTTATTTTTTTATACATACTATTTTTATTAATATGATATAATACAAAAAACGACTTTTTTTGACATTTTTTCCAAAAAAGTAAATAATTAGAATAATTAGTTTTATTTACACAAACAAGTAACAGTACTAGTTTTATCTTTTTTAAAAATTTTTTCTTCAATACTACTTGACAATATAAAAAAATTATTTTATATTTATAAAGTTATTGGAAAATTTTGTAAATTTATGTGTTTTTATATATTATTTTAGAAGGAGAGTTTTTATGTTAAATTTTGTAATTTGTGATGATAATTTAAAAATTGTTGAAAGACTTACTGAAATGTTAGACAATATTTTTATGAAAAATAATTATGAAGCTTCTGTTACTTTTACTACAAATAGCGCAGATGAAGTTCTAGATCATGTAAAATTTAACAAAGCTGATGTAATTCTTCTAGATATAAACCTTAAGTCAAATAAAACTGGATTAGATGTAGCTGAAGAAATTAGAAATCAAAATAAAGATACTTACTTAATTTTTCTAACCGGTCATTTAGAATTTGCTTTAGTTGCTTATAAATATAAAACATTTGATTATATAGCTAAACCAATCACACAAGAAAGATTAGAAATGACTATAAATCGTTTATTTGATGATATTTATAGCAAACCAAAGAAATATATTAAATTAGATAATAAAAACACTATTATTGACGAAGCTGAAGTTAATTATATTAAAAGAGATGGTATGAAGCTTGTTTTTAATACTAATTGCAGAGATTATGAAATTTATAGTTCTTTTAATAAAGTACAAGATAAGCTACCAGAAAACTTTGTAAGATGCCATAAGTCTTATATTATTAATGTAGATAGAATTAGTAATGTTGAACCAACTAGACATAGAGTTTTCTTTAATGATAATAATTTCTGTGACATTGGTCCAAAGTACAAAAATGCTTTTATGGAGGTTATGAATAAACATGGATTTTTTAAATAATATTTGGACGGCGATAAGTACGCCGAATGAGAGTTTGATTAATATAATGATGATACCTTGTAGTATAATTGAAAATATTTTAGTTGTATATATGGCAATGTATTTACTTAAAATATCTGCCACTAAAAAGCAAAAAATTTTATATGTTTCTTTAGCATCAATAGAAGGATTAATAACATTAATATTTATACCTGCACCTTATAATTCATTGATAAACTATTTATTGGCTTTTTGTATTTTTAAATATTCATTTAAAGTTAGTGTAATAAAAAGTTTAATAGGTATTATTGTTCCAACAATAATGTTTGGATTAATAGGAACTCTAGTATTAAATCCTTTTGTAAAATTATTAAAAATAGACTATAACATCGCCCAATTAGTGCCAATATATAGAGTGTCTTATAACTTTTTAACTTATATAGTAATAGTATTGATTATTACCTTTTTAAAAAATAGACAATTATACTTAAAAGTCATCGAAGAAATAGATTATAAGACAAAAATAACTTTAATACTTACCATCGTTTTAGGTTTTATTATTTTAGCTATACAATTAGGTATAACTGTATATTACACCAATAATTTACCTATTGTCATTTCAATTCTAAGTTTTGTTTCCTTACTTGCTTACATAATAATTAATATTTATAGTTTAGCTAAAGTTGCAAATTTAACAATTACAAAGAGACAGCTTCAAAACGCAGAAGAATATAATAAAACCTTACAAATAATGCATGATAATATTAGAGGTTTTAGACATGATTATAATAATAAAATAACAACATTAGGTGGATTTATTAAAACTAATGATATTGAAGGTCTAAAAAAATACTATGCCGAACTAGAAAAAGAATGTGTTAAAGCAAATCAATTACATATGTTAAACCCAAAAATAATTAATAATCCTGGAATATATAGTTTATTAACTACAAAATATAGTTTAGCAGAAGAAAATGACATAGATTTTAATATTGATGTTTTATTAGACTTAAATTCTCTTAATATGAAATTATTTGATTTTACTAAAATACTAGGAATCTTGCTAGATAACTCTATAGATGCTGCAAAAGAATGTGATAAAAAAGTAATTAATGTAGCATTTAGAGAAGATGAAAAGAATAATAGACAATTATTAATTATAGAAAATACCTATAAAGATAAAGATGTTGATATAAATAAGATATTTGATAAAGGTGTAACAAGTAAAAAAGAACATACTGGCCTTGGATTATGGGAAATACGAAAAATATTAAAAAGAAATAATAATTTAAATTTACATACAACCAAGAATAATGAATATTTTAAACAACAATTTGAAATTTATAAATAATACGAAACAAGGAGTAAACATAAAGTTTACTCCTTGTTTCAGGATTGTTAATATATATCACGAGGATATATTTTTCCCAGCTCAACAGGCAAACTGGGAAAAATTAATAACTAAGATTTTAATTAGTCTTTGTTTATAAGACTAGCTGGCATTTTTGGTTGATGCCAAGCCCAAAACATTACGCATGATGTATTTGTTGCTTTTGCATATTTTTCTGCAGTTTTAGCTAAGAATTTAAACATATTTCATTCCTCCTTAGTATAAAATTTATAATACAAGGCAAGCCTTGGTATTACCAGTTAAGCATTTCCATATACTTCGTATCCATATTTATTTTTTGTTAATTTATATGCTAATTTTGTTATACAAAGCGTTTGAATAAAATATCCAAATATTAAAATATTTGCAATTTCATTATTTGGTATAAACAAAGCAACTATTAATCCTACTGTTAAAGCTATATATGCTAATATTTTATTTCTTTTTCTATCTTTTTTTCTTAATATTGGAACATTTTCTGTATCTGCTGGTGCATAAAGAGTAATCATCCATAATCCAAATATCCATATTAAAGGTATTATTATATATTTTATTGTTTGACTTAAAATAATATACTTACTTAAAAATGCTATTCCACAAAAATATATTGTTGTACATAAAATACAGCCAATATGAGTTTTTAAATGAAATCCACCAGAAAAAGCTTTATATGGCATAATTATTAAAAAAGTATAAAGTGTTAATTCAAAAATACCTAATATCCATCCTACAATTAATGTAATAAATATTTTTGGTATTTCTCCAATAATGTTTTGTAATCCATAAAATATTACTTCTGCCCTTTCATCATCTATATCTGGCATTTCTTTTCTAATTTTATTGGTTAGAAATTCACAGATTTTATCTATCATTTTCTCACCTCGCTTTGTTTAGCTAAGGTGAGTTTATCATCAAAATTTACAAATTTTTCATTTCACTTATGAAAGTATATTTTTTATTTTGTGAAAAATGTCGTTTTTTGTTTTGTAAAATATTTAAATATGTTTGTAAAATTTACATAAACAATAATATGTTGATTTATTATTGTACAAAAATAGGATTTTTGTAAGATATAAAAAAAGAAGCAACTTTTTTAAGTTACTTCTCTATTTTCAAATTCTATTTTATTAATTAATTATAATAAAATCTTCTAATTCTATCTTATTAATTATTCATAATTATATACTCTCATCTAACTTTTTAAGAATTGACCAAGTTCCAACACTTTCAGGCAAATCTTTAAAAGTCAATTCTTCTTTTGTAGTTGGATGAACAATGCTTAATTCATAAGCCCATAAAGCAATTTGCTTTCCTTGACCTCTTGTTCCATATTTTTGATCTCCAAAAATACTATGACCAAAATTACTTAATTGCACTCTAATTTGATGATGTCTTCCTGTATGAAGGTTTATTTTCAATAAGCTTAAATTTTTAACCTCATCATATACCAATACGTTGTAATCTAAACAAGCATATTTGGCATTTTTCTTATCCTTATTAACTACTTTACTTATATTATTTCTCTCATCTTTATATAAGTAATCTTCTAATGTGCCTTCTTTATTATCTATCTTCCCATCTACCACTGCTAAATAGGTCTTTTTAAATGTTTTATTTCTAACTTCTTCGCTTAATCTTGAAGCAGCTTTAGATGTTTTTGCAAATACCATTATTCCACCAACAGGTCTATCTAATCTATGTACTAGACCTAGATAAACATTACCTGGCTTATTATATTTTTGTTTTATATAATCTTTAACCAAAGATAACATATCTATATCTTCTGTTTTATCAGCTTGAGATGGAATATTAGGTTTTTTTTCTACTACTATTATATGATTATCTTCAAATATTACTTTCATTAACTCTCCCATCTTCCATATATACCACAAGGTAAAACCAATTTTGAATCTTCCATTGGTAAACCAATTTCACCAGATTCAAGTTGTCCTTTATATTTTTTACTAACTGTTAGATTCAAAATATCCTCTAATACTTTGCTTGATATTCCTGTAGTATATGAATTTATTAAAAAGAATAATGGATTGTCAGATAATACTTTAGTGCATAATTCTACTAAATCATATATATTGTTTTCAAATTGCCATACTTCCCCATTTGAACCTCTTCCATAAGATGGAGGATCCATTATAATTGCATCATAAGTATTTCCTCTTCTTATTTCACGATTTACAAATTTAACTACATCATCTACTATAAACCTAACCGGCTTTTCTCTTAAGCCGGAACTTTCTACATTTTCTTTTGCCCAAGTTGTCATTCCTTTTGAACTATCTACATGGCAAACTGAAGCACCAGCTGATAAACAAGCACAAGTTGCTCCACCAGTATATGCAAATAAATTTAATACTTTTATTTCTCTTTTGGCAGATTTTATTTTGTTTATCATCCAATCCCAATTAACTGCTTGCTCAGGAAATAAACCAGTATGCTTAAAGCCCATTGGTTTAATATTAAATGTTAAATTTTTATAACGAATTTGCCATTGCTCTGGCATTTTTTTATTAAACTCCCAAGAACCGCCACCTGTTTTACTTCTATGATATGTAGCATTTATTTCTTTCCACTTATTTGAAAAACTTTTCTCCTTCCAAATAATTTGAGGGTCTGGTCTAGATAATACAATATTTCCCCATTTTTCTAACTTTTGTCCATCTGCCATATCTAATATTTTGTATTCTTTCCATTCATTTGCTATTTTCATTTTTATATTTTCCTCTCCTATGACAATCAAACTTAAAAATCTAACAATACTATTTTACCACATTTTGTTAAATTTTCCAAGTATTTTAAGAAAAGGTAATAAATAAACTTATTATCTTAAAAATAAAAATTAAATAGTTTAAAAATCAAATATTTCCTAAAACTTTTACAAAACTATATATTAGGAAAAAATTTAAACAAAAAAGCGTGATAAGAAGCATAACCATTGAGCTTACTATTTTGTGTTTCTTGATTTTCTCCAAGAATTTGTTTTTTTTTCGTACCTCAAGCCTGTCCAATGTTGTATTATACTTAATATTAAAATAATTGTCATTCGTAATCTCCATAATAAAAAAATCCTCCTACATATATATTAATATGCAGGAGAAAAATTTTTAGAACTATTTATTTTTTTCTATAATTTTTTCAATATTTCTTTTGCCAAACTCTCATTTATACCTTTTATTTCAACTAAATCAGAAACACCTGCATTTCTAATTTTTTCAACACTTCCAAACTTCTTAAGAAGTGCCTGTTTTTTAGCAGGACCAATTCCTTCTATATCATCTAAATCTGATTTTGTTACTTCTTTGTCTCTTATTTTTCTATGATATGTAATTGCTGTATCATGAACTGTATCTTGAAATAATGTAATTAAATGCATTAAATTTTCTGATATTTTAAACTCTTCTCTTTCTTCATTTATTAGAGCTCTAGTTCTATGTTTATCATCTTTTACCATACCAAAAACTGGTATTTGTAGATTATATGATTTTACCGCTTCTTTAATCGCTCTAATTTGTGTAATACCACCATCTGCAAATATTACATCTGGTAATTCTCCAAATCCACCTTTTGGATTATCTAAAGAATGTTTAATTCTTCTTGTAATTACTTCGTTTGTACACCTTGGATCATCTTGACCAAATACAGTTTTTATTTTAAATCTTCTTGATAAATTTTTCTTAATAACTCCATCTTGCATTACACACATAGCAGCAACTGTATTTTCCCCACCAGTATTTGATATATCATATGTTTCTATTTTATGTGGTAATTTTTCTAAACCTAAAACATTTTTTAATTCTAACAATACTTCGCTTTTGTCTTTTTCTTTATTCTCTAACGTAACTTTTGCATTATTCTCTGCCATTTCCACAAATCTTAGTTTTTCACCCTTTTTAGGTGTTTTTATTTCCACATTTTTTGAGTTTTCTGTTGATAACCATTGTTCTAATAACTCTTTATCTTCTAATTCATCTTGCACCATTATTTTATTTGGAATATTAGGATTATCTAGATAGTATTGCTTTATAAAACCAGATATTATTTCACTGTTTTCCATATCTTTTAGTTCTGGTAAAAAGTAATGTTCACGCCCTATCATTTTACTTCCACGTACAAAGAAAATTTCAATACAAACCTGCATATCAGATTTAGCAACACCTATTACATCTATTGCTTTTTCATTAATATTTGATACTTTTTGTTTTTCTGATACCTTAATAATCGCATATTTTCTATCCCTTAATTCTGCTGCTTTTTCAAATTGTAAATTTTTTGATGCCTCTTCCATTTGGTTATCTAATTCGTTTATAATTTTATCAATTTTTCCATCTAATAAATCTATTATTTCGTCTATCTGTTTTCTATATTCTTCTTTAGAAACAAGTCCACAGCAAGGTGCTAAGCATCTTTTTATATGGTAATTTAAGCATGGTCTTGTAGTTGATTTAAAATTTCTACATTGACGTATTTTATATTTTTGCTTTATAAAATTAACCATTTCCTTTGCTGATCCTGGATTTGCATAAGGTCCAAAATACTTAGAACCATCATTAATAATTCTTCTTGTAATAATAACATTTGGAAAATCTGATTTTACATCTACTTTTATATAAGGATATGTTTTGTCATCCTTTAATAAAACATTAAACTTTGGTCTATTTTTTTTAATCAAATTACACTCCAAAATTAATGCTTCTGCTTCATTATCAACAACAATATATTCAAAATGGTCAATTAAACTGACCATCTTTTTTATACGCTCTGTTTTATTTGTTTTTCTAAAATATGAAGTTACTCTTCTTTTTAAAGAAACCGCCTTACCTACATATATAATGTTATCTTGTTTATCTCTCATTATATATACACCTGGTTTTGTTGGCAATTTTTTTAATTCTTCTTCTATATTAAACATTGCTTTCCTCTTTCTATATAGTATTATAACATTTTTATAGAGTAATGTCTATAATATATTAATTTAGAAACCTGCACAGCGCTCAAAAGTGAATTATAACAAATTGTATATTTTTAAAAAGTACTTGCTTCTTTTTTAAAAATAGTGTAATATAATATCATAAATTGAAGTTTTAGCAAAAATAATTTAGAAAGGAGTTTAGTAAAATTAAATAAAGCGCCTGGACAGCAACTTTGCTGTTGACGAGGACTAGAGTTATCGAAAAACTCGGCGGATGCTCTAGTGGCTTAGCTTAGGTCAAAAGTATTAACTAAAAAGCAGTAGCAATATTGTAACAGAGGTTAATATAATAAGCTTTTATTTTGCGTGCCTTCAATTTAACAAATGAAGGTTTTTTATTTTGCATACAAAAGAATATTAATTGTAATATAATAATTATAATATTTAATGTATTTTATAAGAATAAAAAAACTTCAAATATATTAAATTTAGTCGTTCACACTTAGGCTAAAGAAGGAGGAAATATGTGTGGAATAGTTGGATACATAGGTAATAAAAAAGCAACACCTATATTAATTAATGGATTATTAAGATTGGAATACAGAGGATATGATTCTGCTGGAATTTCAACAATTGAAAATGATGGTCTTTCTATAATGAAAGATAAAGGAAGAGTAAAAAATTTAAACGAGATACCTGGAATTGATGATTTAGAAGGAACAATTGGTATAGCTCATACAAGATGGGCAACTCATGGAAAACCTTCTAAAGAGAACTCTCACCCACATCAAGATAATAGTAAATCATTTAGTGTAGTTCATAATGGAATTATAGAAAACTATAATGAGCTTAGAAAATTCTTAACAGATAATGATTATACTTTTTATTCTCAAACAGATACAGAAGTAATACCAAATTTAATTCATTATTATTATTCAAAAGATAATAATGATGATGACAAAAGAATCTTACGTGCTGTTAAATGCGCAGTAAATGATTTAAAAGGAAGTTTTGCAATAGAAGTTATTTCTAAATATGACAAAGACCATATGATTGTTGTTAGAAAAGACAGTCCACTTGTTATTGGTGCAAACGAAGATGAACATTATATTTCATCTGATATACCTGCAATTCTTTCATTTACAAGAGATTTTTACTTATTAAATGATTATGAATTTGTTGTATTATCAAGAGATTCTGCAGAATTTTATGATAAAGAATTAAACAAAATTAATAAAGATAAAAAGACAATTGAATGGAATGCATCAGCAGCTGAAAAAGATGGATATGAAGACTACATGTTAAAAGAAATTCATGAACAACCTACTGCAATTAGAGAAACAATAGGTTCAAGACTTTCAGAAAATACAAAAATTGAATTTGATGAACTAAACTTTACTAAAGAATATTTATCTAGTTTAAATAAAATATTTATTGTAGCTTGTGGTACTGCAATGCATGCAGGCTTAGCTGGAAAAAATGCTATAGAAAAAATCTGTAAAATACCTACAGAAGTTGATATTGCATCAGAATTTAGATATAGAGACCCAATTATAGATAATAAAACTCTATGTATTTTCATTTCTCAATCTGGAGAAACTGCAGATACAATAGCTGCATTAAAGCTTTGTAAAGCAAATGGTGCAAAAACACTTGCTGTTACAAATGTAATTGGAAGCTCTATTACAAGAGAAGCAGATTATTCAATATATACTCATGCTGGACCAGAAATTGCTGTTGCTTCTACAAAGGCATATACATCTCAAGTTGTTTTACTAAATATTTTAGCTTTATATTTTGCAGAAATTTTAGGAACTTGTGATAAAGTAAATGATTACAAAAAAGATATATTAGAATTACCTAAAAAAATAGAAGAAACTTTAGATTCTTGTAAAAATATTAATGCTTTTGCAAAAGAGATTTATCAAGAACATGATATATTCTATTTGGGTAGAGGAATTGATGAAACAGTTGCAAAAGAAGGTTCCTTGAAATTAAAAGAAATTTCTTATATTCATTCTGAAAGCTATGCAGCTGGAGAATTAAAACATGGACCTATTGCATTAATCGAAAATGGAATTACTGTTATAAGCATTATGACTGATAGTAAATTAGTTGAAAAAACAGTTAGCAATATTCAAGAAGTTATTACTCGTGGCGCTAAAACTTTGGTTGTTACAAATCAAAATGTTGACCAAAAAATGTTTGATAAAACTATTGTAATACCAGAAACAAATCCTTTTGTTTCTCCTATATTATCAGTTATTCCTTTGCAATTATTATCTTATTACATTGCAAAAGAAAAAGGTCTTGATGTTGATAAGCCTAGAAATTTGGCTAAGTCTGTTACAGTAGAATAGAAAATCCCCTCCGGGGGATTTTTTTATCCTAATAGAAGTTTTATTACAATTAAGCAAATTGCTCCTGGGACACCTAATATTCCGAATTAATATGCTTGTAAAAAAGTTTAAACCTATATGAAATCCCCAATTTGCACCAACTAAATTTATTATATAAATCAATACTCCACCCAGTACTGAATTTAATACTAATTTTAATATCTTTTTAATTGGTACAATAAACACTCTACCAAAAATAATTAAAAAACAAATACAAGCTAAATATGTAATAATATTTGAATCCATAATTTTTCTCCTATAATAGATGTTTTTTAGAAGTATCTCAAAAAATATTCCCCAAACAAAGAATGCACTTCTAAATAAAAAATTACTTTTTTAATTAGTATTCATTATTATGGACAAATATTACTTGTATTTTTTATCCTGCCCTATTTTCTACTTGTATCTCTGCTTGATTAATACTATTTACAAATATTCCTTTAGTTTTTGCTAGTTTTATTAAATAATCTAATTTTGATTGATTAGCTTTTATTTGGTAAATATAATAATCTACCAAATCACTTGTATATGCAAATTCAAAATTTCTTCTTGCACATTCTAATTCTTTTTTAGTTCTAATAATATTAAATATAAGCTCCTCCTCTTTCTCTATTTCCGTAAGCTCTATTAACTTTGTTTCTTTAACATATTCTTCTTTCATAAACGCTCCTATAATTTGTAAGTAGGAGTACTATATTTAATTTACAATACCGCGCAGCGCTCAAACGGAGCGAAGCGTAGTGCGGTTGAAGAAGCCGACATACTAGTTTTTTAATAATATGTAGGCTTCGACAGCAAGGTATTGAGAAATTAAATATATTACTCCATTAATCTAAATTTACAAATTATTATATGTAAAAATTTTCAAAATATTACTTTTTTTCTCGAAAATACTTGTTTTTTTCTTCATTTTGTAAGATAATATATATGTACAAAAATATAT
>JAFRFO010000062.1 GCA_017434295.1 Clostridia bacterium | reverse complement strand
ATTTCTCTTACTCTCTTTAAAGTAAGCATAGTCATCTTTGGTTGAGGATTTTTGTCATCGGTTGATAACAATTTCTGTGTATAACAATTTGGTGCTGTTTTAAAAAGCAAATATCTATTTCTTACAAAAGTATAATAAATTTGATATCCATTATTTAAATCTTCCCACATCATTTCAAATGTATATTCTTGCATATTTTTATCCCTTCTTAAAGCCAAAATATTATCATCTGTTGCTTGAAAATGATAATATTTTGCCATTATAAAAACTATAATATCATTTCCTTAAATTCATCTTCTGAAATAATAGCTACACCTAATTCTTGTGCTTTTGTAAGCTTGCTTCCAGCTTCTTCTCCTGCAAGCACAAAATCTGTTTTTTTAGATACAGAACTTGACGTTTTCCCACCTAATTTTTCTATTATATCTTCTGCTTCTTTTCTAGTCATTGTATCTAAAGATCCTGTTAATACAAATGTTTTGCCTTCAAAACGATTATCTTCTGATTGTTCTTCTAAGCATTCCATATTAACTCCAGCTACTTTTAATTCTTCTATTAATTTTTTAGTTTGTTCTTGCATAAAGAATTCCCTTATGCTATTTGCCATTACATCTCCTATATCATTTATTTTACTTAATTCTTCAAAGGTTGCATTTGATAAAGTATCTAGATTTCTATATTTTCTAGCTAACACTTTGCATGCTTTTGCTCCTACATGTCTAATCCCAAATGCTGTTAATAATCTATATAAATCATTTTGTTTACTTTCATTAATACTATCTATTAGGTTTTGAGCAAATTTTGTTCCATTCTTTTTTAATGATGCAACATCATCAAAAGTTAAAGTGTAAATATCTTCTATATTTGATATCAATCCTCTTTCTAATAATTCATTAATTATATTTTCTCCAAGTCCATCAATATTCATTGCTTCTCTTGAAACAAAATGAACTAGATTTCTATATAATTTTGCTGGACACTCAATGCCTGTACATCTAATTGCTGCTTCTTCTTCTTCTCTTATGGCTTCTGCTCCACAAACTGGGCATACTTTTGGCATTTCAAAAACCACTTCTTTTCCAGTTCTTTTTTCTGTTACCACCTTAACTATTTCTGGAATAACATCTCCTGCTTTTTGAATTACAACTGTATCTCCAATTCTTAAATCTTTTTCTTTTATAAAATCTTCATTATGAAGAGTTGTTTTTGATATTTTAGAGCCTGCTACAACAACTGGTTCTAATATTGCCATTGGTGTAATAACACCTGTACGCCCTACCTGGCATATTATGTCTTTTAAAACTGTTTCTTTTTGCTCTGGTGGATATTTATAAGCAACTGCCCATCTTGGCGTTTTAGAAGTAGTTCCAAGTATTTCTCTAAATTTTAAGTCATCTACTTTTACAACTGCCCCATCTATACCAAATGTTAAGTTTTCTCTCATTTCTCCAATATCTTTTATTGCTTTTTTTACTTCTTCAATATTTTTACATGGAATTCTAACTGGATTTACATTAAATCCTTGTTCTGCCAAAAATTCTAATTCTTCAAAATGAGAATTAAATTCCTTTCCATCTATTTTTTGAACATTAAATATATAAATATCAAGTGGCCTTTGAGCCGTTATTTTACTATCTAATTGACGAAGAGAACCAGCTGCTGCATTTCTTGCATTTGCAAATAATTCTTCTTCGTTTTCTTCTCTTTCTTGATTCATTTTTTCAAAATCTTTTTTTGAAATAAATACTTCACCACGTACAGTTATATCTATTTTTTCTTTAATTTCTTTTGGTATTGTTTTAATTGTTTTTAAGTTATTTGTTACATCTTCTCCAACTAGTCCATTTCCTCTTGTTGCCCCTCTTACAAATACTCCATTTTTATATTCAATAGCTGCAGATAAACCATCAATCTTTGTTTCTACAACATATTGAACTTTTTCTATTCCATTTTCCTTTGCTTTTTCTTGTATTCTTGTATCAAAATCTTCTACCTCTTCTATGGAAAAAACATCTTGTAAACTTTGTAAAGGTACTTCATGTTCTACCTTTTCAAACCCTTCTTTTACATGCCCTCCAACTTTTTGAGTTAAAGATTCTGTAGAACTAAACTCTGGAAAATCTTTTTCTAAATTACGCAATTCTACCATTAACATATCATACTCAAAATCTGATATTTCTGGCTTATCTTCATCATAGTATTTTTTAGCATGATATTCTACTGTTTTTCTTAAATATTCAATTCTTTCTTTTGCTTGTTTTTTAGTCATTTTAACGTTCATTCCTTTCATCTGGTAAACACTTTATTTCACTTTTTTCTAATTATATATTATTTCTTAAAAAAGGTAAATATATAAAAAATAAAAATATAAAATATGAAATTCGCATAAGCGCTCAAACGGAGCGAAGCGCAGTGCGATTGGAGTAACTTTCAGACTAGTATTTTAAAAACTGGAAGTTGTGACACCAAAAGTTTCAATATTTTATATTTTTATTTTTTATTTTTTAATTATACGAACCTTATTCTTCTTTTGCTAATAGAATTAATCTTGCACTACTATCATCTGTACAAGTAGAAAGTGTTATTTCAGCTCTACCATTTGTATCTCTTTGATAGAAAGATGTATCTTCTGGAGTTGTTTCAAATTTACTATATATTGTATATGTTTTTTCTGATCCAGAATTATCTTTTATATATACTTTGTCTCCTTCATTTAGTTTTTTATTATTTGAGAAAAATTGTCCATTTCTGTAGTTATGTCCAATAATGACAGTATTACCAACTTGATTTAATCCTGCACCATAAATCATAACAACTGAATTTTCTAATGCAGATTTAGATAAATCCTCTAAAACTGGGTAAGATACATTTGTTGTTGGTATTCTAATTGTTCCTGCTACATAAAATCCGTTATATGTTTTTCTTGTTCTTCTAGTATTTCCAGAACCAGTTGAAACTTCATTAATTTCATCTAATGGATTTGTTTGATTTTCTTGTGTATTTTGATTATTTTCGTTATTATTATTATTTTCAGGAATCATATCATCCCCACTATAATTATCTACAAAATTTGATGCTTGTTCTGTGTTATTTTGTTCTTGGAAAAAGTTAAAGGCTAAAAATCCTAAAAGTCCAAGTATAGATACTATTACAACTATTAGTACAATTGTTAATAATTTATTATATTTACTTTCAAACATAATTATTCCCTCCGTTAAACTCATATATATTAATTATAACATAATTCTACAAAAAAGTGTATATTTTTACACAAATTTTCTTTGAAGATTTTCTCCAGCTAAAATATGGAAGTGTAAATGCATTACTTCTTGTCCTCCATCTTCTCCACAATTAACTATAACTTTAAATCCATTTTCTTTAAATCCTTGTTCTTCAGCTATTTTATTAATTACTGAATAAATTTTTCCAATTAGTGCTTCATCTTCTTTTTGCATATGAGCTATTGATGGTATATGTTTTTTTGGTATTACTAAAATATGAATTTTTGCAACTGGTTTTATATCATAAAAAGCTAAAACATCTTCGTCTTCATAAACTTTGTTACAAGGAATTTCTCCTTTTATAATTTTACAAAATAAACAATCTTCCATTTTCTATTTCTCCTATTTTTATATAATTGATTTTATAATTAAATTTGATTAACAAATTATTGCTTTAATACGTCTTATTCCTGCAGAACTTGCTTCTTCTTTTTTTATTTTGAATGTTCCTATTTCTCCAGTATGCTTTACATGAGGACCTCCACAAAGTTCTTTAGAAATATCTCCAATTGTGTATACTGTAACTGTATCTGGATATTTTTCTATAAACATACACTCAGCCCCTGATTTAATAGCATCTTCTTTACTCATTTCTTCTACTGTTACAGGTAAGTCTTGCTTTATCCATTCATTTACTAAGTCTTCAGCTTTTTGTTTTTCTTCATCTGTCATTTTGTGATCACAGTTAAAGTCAAATCTCATTCTTTCTTCTGTAATATTTGAACCTCTTTGATGTGTATCATTTCCTAAAACTACCTTTAATGCTGCATTTAAGAGATGTGTTGCTGTATGATATTTGGTTTCAATTTCTCCATTTCCAGCTAAACCACCTTTGAATTTTTGTGTAGCACCTTGTCTTGATTTTTCTTGATGCTCTTTAAATAGTTTTTCAAATTCTTGCATATCAACTTCCATGTTGTTTTCTTCAGCTAGTTCTTTTGTTACTTCTGGAGGAAATCCGTATGTATCATATAATTTAAATACTACATTTCCATCTATTTTACTTTGCCCTTGTTGTTTACAATTATTCATTGCTTTTGCAAATTCTTTTTCTCCATGGTTTAAGGTTTTAACAAATTTATCTTTTTCTTCAACTAATGTAGCAATAATTGTTTCTTTATTATTTGCTAATTCTGGATACATTTCTTTTAGATTTTCCACATATATTCCAATTAGTGTTGATATCTCATTTAAGTCTATTTGAAGTTTGTTCATATGTCTAACAGCTCTACGTATTAATCTTCTTAAAACATATCCTCTATCTACATTACTTGGTCTACCACCATCACAAATTATCATCATACTTGAACGTAAATGTTCTGCAACTATTCTTCTGCTTTCTATTAAATCAACTTTTTGTAATTCTTGTAATTTATCCATTACAGGCTTAAATAATTCTGTATCAAATGGTGTTTTTTTACCTTGTAATAGCATTGTCATTCTTTCTAACCCAAGACCTGTATCAACATTTTTTTGTGATAATTTAGAATATTTTCCATCTTTATCTTTAAAAAATTCCATAAAAACATTATTCCAAATTTCTACATATTTGCCACAATCACAACTTGGCTGACAATCAGGTGAACATGCAGGTTTTCCAGTATCATAGAACATTTCTGTATCTGGTCCACAAGGTCCTTCTTCTCCTGCTATCCACCAGTTATCATCTTTTCCATAATAATAAATATGACCATCTAATATTCCAGCTTTTTTCCAGCATTCTGCAGCAAGCTCATCTCTTGCACAATCTTCATCACCTGCAAATACTGTTACAGATAACTTTTCTACAGGAATTTGAAGTTCTTTTGTTAGAAAATCAAAACTCATTTGTATTGATTCTTCTTTAAAATAATCTCCAAGTGACCAGTTACCCAACATTTCAAAAAATGTTAAATGTCTATTATCTCCAACTTCTTCTATATCATTTGTTCTTACACATTTTTGATAATCTGTAAGACGCGTTCCTTCTGGATGTTTTTGTCCTAATAAATATGGCACTAATGGTTGCATTCCAGCTGTAGTAAATAATACGGATGGGTCATTTTCTGGAATTAATGGTGCAGATGGTATTACATTATGACCATGTTCTTTAAAAAATCTAAGATATTTATTTCTAATATCAATTGCTTTCATTTTCTACATTCCCCTCTTTATACAAAATACAAATAGTAAAAGTTTCTTTTAAAGCTATTGTATATGTTTTTAAAATCTCTTTTAATACTTGTACATTGTACTACAAAACAGTTAATAATTCAAGTATTTATTTACATAATCGCTGTTTTTTGTTGAAATTTAAACAACAAAGAAGGATGGACGCTTTTGCATCTATCCTTTCTCGTATTTTTTTCATATTTTAAAACAACTCTATGTTTTATTTCTATATTTCCATTTGACTTCCTAGAAATGTTGCAGCAGATTGAGCTATTTTTCTTTCAGTATCTGTCATTTTTGTATTTGCATCTTTTGCAAGTAAAATAACTGTCCCAATTGTATCTCCGTTTGAAACTATTGGATAAACCACTTGTGAATTATATCTTCTTGATTGATTATCATTTTTTGTAATTGGCATTGCTAAATCTTTGTTTTCATTACTTGTATATACTTCTTTATCTTCCATAAGTTGTTCTAATTCTTGGCTTACATCTTGCTCTAGAAATTCTTTTTTTGAGCCCCCAGATACAGCTATTATTGTATCTTTATCTGTTATACATGCTATGTGTCCAGTTGTTTTTGAAAGTGTTTCTGCATATCCAATCGCAAATTCTGAAAGTTCTCCAATTGGAGAGTATTTTTTTAATATTACTTGCCCTTCTCTATCTGTAAATATTTCCAATGGGTCTCCTTCTTTTATTCTTAAGGTTTTTCTTATTTCTTTTGGAATTACAACTCTACCTAAATCATCTATTCTTCTTACAACTCCAGTTGCTTTCATATATTTTCCTCCTATCATTTCATTTTGTTTTATATTCTTATTATGACAATTTAGGAAAAAAATATGCATTAAGAAAAAAAATAAAATTTTTAATTATGAAAATAATTAATAAACAATTAATAATTTACTAAAAATTTTTAATAAAAATCAGTATTGCCAAATTATGTAAATTGTGTTATAATTAATTACATAAGCACATTGAAATAAGAATAACAAAAATCCATACACTCTTGCCCAAGTGTATTTTATATATAGTCCGCCATCAAACAACAAAGCCATAAACAACTAGGAGGTAAATTATGAGTATTCAAAGTTTGTATGAAAGTGTAGTAGAAGGAAATCGGTATGATTTAATCGAGGCTACCCAGCATAATAAAGAGATGTATTTAGCTGATGTTAAGGCTAGAGATCTTCCTTTAATAGAAGCAAATTACATTTCTCACTTTCACGTTGGTTGCTGCCTTCATTACGGTATGGCTCTCTTCTACAAAATGCGTATGCATAACATTCCATGTTATATTGCAATAACAAAAGAAGAGAACCCTGAAACCCATAAAAAAACAGACAATCACGTTTCCGTTTGCTACATAAAAAAAGGTATACGTTATATTGCTGACCCTGTCGAGACTGTTAAAACTTGGCTAGGAGATTTCTACGACATTCCTATTGCAAGATACCTAAAAGAGTATAAAAAGATAAAACTCTATGATCCCTATGGAGAGTATGGAGATGAGTTATTCTTCAAGGATTTTTTATCTCATCCAATAGAAACAATTAAATTGAGATAAAAAAATCAATTGCTCGGCTTGGTATATTATACCTGCCGAGCCTTTTCTTTTTCTATTAAAATTTTTAACCTTTTATTGATTATATGGATTAAAACTTATATTTCGTTGATCATTAGCATTCATAGAATTATAATTAGCATTCATAAAATCAGAACTTGTATTTTGTTGATCATTAACATTCATAGAATTAGGACTTGTGTTTTCTTGTAATGCATTATTTACAGACTCTACTGTTTCAATTTTTGGTAAAATCTCAATATTATATTTTTTTAGAATAATATCTAATTCATTTGAAAAATCTTTAAACATAACCAATTTTATTGTTGGTGACTTTCCATACAAGTATTCATCAATTATTTGCTTTAAAGTGGCTAGATTGTGCATTTCTGGTTTTAATTCATCATTTTTTTCAGACGTTCTAATGCTCATTTTTTCTTTAATTCTTACTATATCTTCATTACTTCCACAAGAAATTCTTTGAAATAATTGATAAGGATCATAGTATTTAAAAATTGGCACGTTCATACATTCTTTATCAAATATCTCATAAAATTGTTCCATTTTCATTGGAATACATTTAAATAATCTTTCAGCTAGTTCTTGATATTTCTTATCTAATAACTGTGCATTTAAATTATTAAAATGCATTAAAATATCTTGCATATCTTCTGCAACTTCTTCTATTGCAATTTTTCCAAGCTCTTCTTCAACATTAGGGCAATACTTTGAACCTAAAGCAGATTTATTCATCCCATTAAA
Source organism: Clostridia bacterium (assembly GCA_017434295.1). Taxonomy (GTDB): domain Bacteria; phylum Bacillota; class Clostridia; order TANB77; family CAG-508; genus CAG-269. The sequence goes on along the minus strand of JAFRFO010000062.1, from coordinate 5,041 downwards.
GAACAAACTTTTAAGAGATTTTAAATCATAATCTATTAAGCCTTTTCTAGAAAAATAACTAAAGTATGCAAATATTTTTACCATATCTATTAGTTCAATATTACCTTCTTTAACATTTGCAATTATTTCATCTATTACATCTGGAAATTGCTCATCTGGAATCTTCCAATATTCTTCTGTTAAAAGCCTTCTATAAGCTGGAAGTTTGTCAATATCAACAGTGTTTTGAATTGCCTCCATATTTTCTTTGAATAATTTCATATCAAATATTCTTGTTCTAATATAATATTCAATAAATTTAAAGAATCTATATTCAGCTTTAAAATTGTAATAATAATTGTTATCAAATTCTTTTATATAGAATTGTCTGTTATCCATTAATACTCTTGAACTTACAAGTATTGCTTTATATTCTTCATTATCCTTAATGTTAACAAATTTTTCTTTTATTACTCTTCCTGTTTTTATTTCAAATGATACTGCGATTGTAAAAATTAACATAGTTTGGATAACTCTGTTACTAGTGTTTTGATGTGATTTATTAACCATATCAAATATTTTTTCAAAGTCATTTATTGCATGTTTTAATATTCTTAAATTTCTCGTTCCGCTTCTATGAAAAGTTGAAATTATTAAATTAGTATTTTCCCTCAAAAATCTAATTAAATCAGGATTTTTCTCATATCTCATAAGAATTCCGTTTATGATATAATCAAATTTTGGTGCATATTCAAAGGTTTCTCCAATCAACTTTTCCTTTATTCTTTCATAATCATTTGCTTTATCAAATACATGCTCAATTTTTTCTTGAATTTTCTCAACCATTGGCTTATCAGTCTTTTTAAGTTCATCTTGCTTGTCTAATAAATATGTTGCAATAAAAGTTTTCATCTCTAAATTGCTACTTTTAAATTTTGTTGAAAGTTCTTTTTCATTACAAATAATAATTGTTTTTATATGATCATGTTCAACAAAATTATTGATATAACCTAAAATATCGATAACATCAACATTTGCTCTTTCTAAGTCATCAAAACATAATACTTTATCATCTGTAGAGAAAAAATCTCCATAGTCCATTCTATCTCCACTTTTAGATACACCAAATAAATTTGCCATATCTAATCCTGTTTTAGCATATTCTGGAATTGATGTTTGACCATGTGCATTCATGAATTTTCGTAAATTTCTATCCATTAATTGTGTTGTTTCAATAAATATTTTTTTACTAATTTCTTCCAAATTAGATATTCCATATAATGACATATAAATTGTTGTATATCTTTTGCCATTTAATTGCATTGACTCAATTTTATTTTTAATTTTGTTATTCCAAAAATGAGTTTTTCCTGAACCCCACTCTCCATTTATCATTATTGCATAATCAGTGTAATCTGAACGAACATAGTCTAATATGCTTTCAACTAAATCTTCCATATAATTCTCCCTTTAAATATCCATTGATATGATTAACGCTTAATCGCTTTTGCAATTATACAAATTAATACTTTTTACTAATCTTTAGCAATGGTTAATACAGTAATCTCTCTTATATTTTCTTGTCTTAATACTTTACAGCATTCATTTACAGTGCTTCCTGTTGTAAATATATCATCTACTAGAAGTATCTTTTTATCTATTAAGATGTTTGAATTCTTTAATGAATAGACACCTTGTATATTATCTTCTCTTTCTTCTTTTGAAAGTTTGCTTTGCTCTATTACATTTTTAGTTTTGTATAAGCAATTATTAACTAGTTCCAAATCTAGTTTTTTGCTTAAATCCGTAGCAATTAAGCCACTTTGATTATAACCTCTTTCTTTGTTTCTTTTTTTACTAATTGGAACTGGTATTATTATATCATAGTTTTCTAAAAATCTACAAAATTTTTCATTTTTTATAAAAAAATTTGTAAATGTCTTATATAAATATGATTTATCTCTAAATTTATACTTTAAAATTGTTTCTCTTATTATTCCCTCATACTTAAAAAAGTATATATGATAATCAAAATAATTCTTTAATTGGTCATTTTCATATATAGTAAATTCCGACTGATTTTTTAGCATTAATTCACACTTTTTACATAGTGAATTTTTATTAATTTTTCCACATATTCCGGCATGTTTGTGGAAAAACTAGGTCTAAAATATTTATAATAATTCCTCCCTTAATTTATATTCCAGCCCCGTATTTCTTTTTTTGCTATCAACATTTTGCACCATAAAATCAATTGTTCTTTTACCACCAATTACAATTAACAGTTTTTTTGCTCTTGTAATTCCCGTATATAAAAGATTTCTTGTTAAGAGCATTGGTGAAGCTTGAGGAATAGCCATAATAACTACATCAAACTCACTTCCGTTGTGCTTTATGAATAGTTATACTGTAACTATGTTCAATCTGGTCTAACTCAGAAAACTCGTACCAACAAATTTTATCATCATCAAATTGAACCTCTACAATTTTTTCTGTATTATTTACATTTATTATTGTGCCTGTTTCCCCATTAAACACGCCACTTCCATATTCTTTTTCTTCTATATCTTTTTCCCAATACATATCATAATTATTTTTTATTTGCATTACCCTATCGCCAACTCTGTATATTGCTCCATTTGCATTTTTCTCTTTTAATAAACCATCTGAATTTGGGTTAAGATATTGTTGAAGTACTTTGTTCAACTCTTTTGTTCCTAAAACACCTTTCTTTGTAGGTGTTAAAACTTGAATATTTTTAAAAAAGTCATAATTACCATATTTTTCAAGTCTTCCTGTACATAATGAAATAACTTGTTCAAGCATTTTTTCTTGATTTGTTTCATCTATAAAGAAAAAGTCTTCATTTAAACCTTCTTGTTCTTCTTTTGGCAAAAAGCCCTCTCCATTATTAACTCTATGTGCATTTAAAATTATTTTACTTTTTGCTGCTTGTCTAAAAATTTTATCTAAATGAATTGTGGCTATTTGTTCTGATGCTATTAAATCTTTTAAAACACTACCTGGTCCTACTGATGGCAACTGGTCACTATCCCCAACTAATACTAGCTTTGTACCTTTAAAAATACATCTTAACAAATAATTCATTAAGAACATATCAACCATAGAAACCTCCTCAACTATTACTACATCTGCATTTATTGGTGTTCCTTCATATTTATAACTTTTTTCAAAACTATCATCAATCTTTCCTATTTCTAATAGCCTATGTAATGTTGATGCGTCTTTTCCTGTAGTTTCTGTCATTCTTTTAGCAGCTCTACCTGTTGGTGCACAAAGTACAACTTTTTTATCTTTTTTTTCATATATATCAATTATTGTTTTAATAATTGTTGTTTTTCCTGTACCTGGTCCACCAGTAATAATCGTTACATTGTTTTCATTTATTAATTTTACCGCTTCTTTTTGTTTTTCAGAAAGCTCAATATCTATATTATTTTCTGCATTTTTTAATTCTTTATCTATATGTGAAAGTTTTTTGAAGTTCTTAGAATTTATTAATTCATTTATTCTATTTACAATACTTACCTCTGTTTGATAATAATCATTTAAATAAACCCATTCTTCTTCATTTTTTCTTTTTTCTATTACTATTTCTCCTTTTGCTTTTAAGTCTATTAAACAATTATCAATTGTATCAATACCTACCTGTAAAAGATTTCTAACAAATTCTATTAAGTTGTTTTTTAATGTACAGCAATGGCCATTATATGTAATTCTTATCAAGCCATATTTTATACCACTTTTAACTCTTTTATAATTCTCCAAATCAAAGCCTAAGTCTAATGCCATTTTATCAATTTGTGCAAAATCAACACCTCTTGCTATATCTAACAATAAATATGGATTTGCTTCAATTTCTTCTATTGCTTGCATTCCATACAGCTTGTACACTTTTTTTGCATGCTCTGCACCTAATCCAAACTTTTCTAAAAAGCCAACTATTTGCCACATTTCAAAATTTTCTATAAAACTTTCAGAAATCTCTTGTGCTTTCTTTTCTGAGATTCCTTTTATTGTTGCAAGTCTTTCTGGCTCAAACTTTAAAACATGTATTGTTTCATCTTTAAATGTATCTACAATTCTCTTACTTGTTGCCTCTCCTACACCTTTAATACTTCCACTTGCTAAATATCTTTGTAAAGAGCCTAAAGTTTTTGGCATTAATTTTTCAAAAGTATCTATTTTAAATTGAGTTCCATAATCTTTATGTTCAACATATTTACCATATATTTTTAATGTATCTCCAGCATGAATAAATGGTAAATACCCTACAACAGTAATTGTTTCTTCTTCTAAAACAAATTCTGCTACTGTATAACCATTTTCTTCGTTTTGATATATTATTTCTTCAATTTCGCCTTCTAGTTCCAAAGCACTTCTCCTTTTTTTATAAAGTGTATCATAATTTGCTTTACATTTCAACAAAAAACTACCTAATTTTCATCAACATTATCAATTATTTCTTTACATTCTTTCCAACTTAAAACCTTAATAATTTCATTATCTTGTTCCATCTTTTTTACAATTTCTTTTGTTTTATCTTTTGAATGTAAATCTGCCACTATAATATTTTGTATATCTTCTTCTTTTCCATACATTATTTTAAACAGTATGGAACGAAGTATACCTTCTATTTTCTCTTCTTGATTTTTAACAGTTATTATAACATGAATACCATCAGCTTTAAGTTTTGTATATGTAGTTATATAAATTATGTTTTTTATAAGTTCAAAAAAACCATAAAAAGCTAATGTCCAAAATATTGTGTTTAACACAAATTGTAACATTTTAAATAGCCCCCTATGGTTTATAATATGTTGTTTAATAATTGTTGTTACTATAGGATTTTATTTGACTAACTCACTTAATAATGGTACAATTAATAATATAGTAGGTGATAGTGTGAAAAATAAAAAGTTAAAAAAGAGCATGATTAATAACAGTAGCGATTAAAAATTTTAAAAACAGGCTACTGTTTGAAAATAAATGTTAAATTAAATATTTTAATGAGGTTTAAATTGCATAAATAACATCATCT
>JAFRFO010000061.1 GCA_017434295.1 Clostridia bacterium | reverse complement strand
TCTTGCTGTTTGGCTGGTTTTAATGTATATATTTCTTCTGGTAAACCTATATTTCCTTCATTTGTTTTTATTTCTTTATTCATATAATCTGTATACCATCTTTTTTGTCCATATAATCTTTCTACTTGATATCCATATTTTTCATAATCGTGTAATGCTGGTCTTTCATATTCGTATTCTTTTGCATTTCTTTCTAATGAATGTAAGAATTCATGTAAAAATACTTCTTCTGGGAACATATTTATTCTTGGATCATATTTGTAAATGTAACTTTTTGAATCATTTGGAAGTCTGATATTAGAAAAGCCTATTCCATAGTAATCCATTGAACCTAGCCCTATCCAATCATTAACTTGTATATCATTTTGATAATAATCATCACCTAATCTAACAACAATGAAAATATGGTCATAATTATTTTTATTTATTGTTGATTTTATATCTTTTTCTACATCTTCTGGAGCTACAAAATAGCCGAATTCGTCATCATAAGATAGATTTTTTAAAGGTGAGTCAATTGCATAAATATCAGTAACAGCTGTCATTTTACCTTTGCTTAATGTATTGCATGACTCTTCAAATCTAGTTATTGTATCTTTTATATCTTTAATGTCATTGTTTGTTACTGAAACTTTTACATTTTTATTATCAATTGTTACATCTGTAGTATTATATATAAAACATGCAAATTTCCATTCATTTGAAGTGTCTGGCTTTCCTTCTTCTATCTTCATGTCCGAAAACCAAGCAGTTCCTTTGCATTTATCTATATATCCGCCTAATCTAAATCCAACATTTACTTTTTCTCCATTTTTTGAATTAAACAATAACTCAATTTTTTGCCAATCTTTTGTTCCTGTAATTGCAATTGACCTAGTTGTTTTTCCATCTATTGAAAGATGTGCTCCACTCCCTGTTTTATTATTTTCTGATTCAACATTTTCTGTTTTAACCATACATGTTAATTTATAAGGAGTATTCTTCTTTACATTTATTTCTTTTGAAATCATTGCATCATTATATTCTGGAGAATATATTTTAAAGCTTCTTTGACTAGAGTATTTTACATTTTTATCTCTTGTGAATTCTGATGAATTTTGCACTAATGCACTTTTTGTATAATCATTAAAATTGTTTGTTACATAATAGTCATATATAAGATATAATCCAATTGATATTATTGCTATAAATAATATATTTGTTAAAATCTTTAAAAATTTTTTCATTATATTTTTATTCCTTTCTCGCATGGCTTAAAAGGTTCACATTTTAATCTATATTTCTTTTAAACTAACACTTTTTCCATATTATAATTTATCATATTATTGGCTTTTTGTCTACATTTGTGATATAATTTAGCTAGGTTTTAAAAATTATTTGCTACAATTCATAGTAATATATTTAAAAACCCTCGCCGGGAAAAGTAGCAAAAAAAGGAGTTTTTTATGGTAGAACTACTTTCACCTGTTGGTGATTTTGATTGTTTAAAAGCTGCTGTTCAAAATGGTGCTGATTGCGTATATTTTGGTTCAAATATGTTTAGTGCAAGAGCTTCAGCTACAAATTTTGATATAAATAATTTAGAAAAAGCTATTCAATATGCTAAACTAAGAGGTGTTAGAACAAATTTAACTTTAAACACTTTAATTAAGAATAACGAATTTGAAGCTGCCTACAATTTAGCAAAATCAGCTTATGAATTTGGAATTGACGCTATAATTGTTCAAGATTTAGGCTTAGGTATGAAATTAATTAATGATTTTCCTGATTTACCAATTCATGCAAGTACTCAAATGTCTGCACACAATTTACAAGGAGTTTTAGAACTTGAAAAACTCGGATTTAAAAGAGTTGTTCTTGCTCGTGAATTGTCAGCTGAAGAAATAGAATATATTTGTAAAAACACTAATGTTGAAATTGAATGTTTTATTCATGGTGCACTTTGCATTTGCTACTCTGGTCAATGCTTATTTTCTAGTATGGTTGGCGGTCGCTCTGGAAATCGTGGTAAATGTGCTCAGCCATGTAGGCTTCCCTATTCTTTAGTTGATGATAATAATTCTACTTTAGATAGTGGTTACATATTGTCTCCAAAAGACTTATATGGACTAGAGTTTTTACCACAATTAATTAAATGTGGTGTTACTTCTTTTAAAATTGAAGGTCGTATGAAAACCCCAGAATATGTAGCTACAATTACAAGAATTTATAGAAAATATATTAATTTAGCAAATAGTTTGTTAAAGGAAAATAGTCAAAGCATTGACAATACAGATAAAACAGCTTACAAGATAGATGAACAAGATAAAAAAGCTTTGCTTCAAGTTTTTAACAGAGGTCTATCTTCTACTGGACATTTAGATAAAGAACCAAATCAAAATTTAATTTATAAAGATAAACCAAATAATATGGGCTTGCCTCTTGGTATTGTTCAAAAGTTCAACAATAATAAAGGTTATATTACTTTAAAATTAAAGGAAAATATATCTGTTGGAGATACAGTATCTTTAGAAAATGAAACTGGAACTTATACTATTTCTGAGTTAATGAAAAATGATAAAAATATTACACTTGGAAAAACTGGTGATATAGTTACTATAGGCAGAATGAAAGGTAATATTAATGTTAAAGATAATGTATATAAAATGTCTTCAAAAGAGCTTACTAAAACAGCTTTAGACTCACTTGATAAAGAGAATAAAAAGATTTTATTAAATGCTAAGATAACTATAAAAAAAGGCAATCCTTTATCTATTCTTATTACAAGTGCTAACAATTATGATATTTATAATGATTTAAACTTAACCTGTTCTTTAGATGAAGTTCCTGTTGATGCACAAAATAGACCTTTAACAAAAGAAACTGTTATAGAAAAAATAAATAAAACTGGTAATACTTTTTTTGAATTTGCTAGAATTGATGTAGATTTAGATGAGAATTGCTTTATACCTAGTCTTTCTTTGTTAAATGAATTACGTAGAAAATCTTTAGAAGCAGTAGAAAACTTTGGTTTAAGTAGGATTACTAGAAAAGCAAATGAGTCTAGTTTTAACAGTGTTTGTACGTCTTCTGCTAATTTGCAAAGTAAAAATCAAACGCCTAAAATATCATTACTATTAAATGTTTTAAATACAAGTTTAGATTATACTAGAATTGAAAATATAGATAAATTATATATTCCTCTTAAATATTTTGCTAATAAAAAGTATTCTTTTATTTTAAAATCACTTAGTGAAAAATTTAAATTATATATTTATTTACCAACAATTATTAAAGCAAATTATAGAAATATGTTTTTAAATAATATTGAAAATAGTGTTACTGACTATAATATTAAAGGAATTGTGTTATCTAATATTTCAAATTTTGTTTTGCTTGAGAATTTATTAAATAATAAAAAATTAGAATTAATTGCAAATTATACTTTTAATATTTATAATAATGAAACAATAAATGAACTAAAAAAACTAGGAATATCTTGCTATACAGTAAGTCCAGAGTTAGATAAAGAATCTATTATTAATTTAGGTGTTCAAAATTGTACAAACAAGTCTTCTTGTAGTCAAGATAATGCAACTTTTCAAAAAGAAGCAATTGTTTATGGAAGAATTCCTTTAATGAACTCAAATTATTGCTTACTAGGAAAGACAAATAAATGCTATCCTAAATGTGATGCAAAATGTAACAATTTTGAAAATCATTATTATTTAAAAGATAGAAAAAATATGCTATTTCCAATAGTTCCTGATAATGTTCAAACAGTTACTACAATTTATAATTGTAAAACATTATCTATTTTACCAAATGAGCTAAATATTGATTTTGCTAGAATTGATGTTTTGTATGAGAATATTGATGAAATAAATAGAATTATTGAAATTGTTAGATCTAATAAACGTTTTGAGGGAAATAATTTTACAAATGGAAATTTAAATAGAGAAATATAAAAAAAACGGTCAATTGAAACCAATTGACCGTTTTTTTTATTTTATTTGTTTCATTACTTCTTCAGCAAAGTTCTCTTCTTTTTTCTCGATTCCTTCACCTTTTTCAAATCTAGCAAATTCTACTACATCTGCATCTTTTTCTTTTAATAATTGTTCAACTTTTATATCTGGATTTTTAACAAATTCTTGCTCTACTAAGCAAATTTCTCCAAAGAATTTTCCTATTCTTCCTTCTACTATTCTTTCTGCAATTGCTTCTGGTTTACCTTCGTTCATTGTTTGAGCTTTTAAAATTTCTTTTTCTTTATTTACTCTTTCAGCTGGAACTTCTTCTCTTCTAACAAATTCAGGTCTTGCAGCTGCTATTTGCATACATAAATCTTTTGCAACATCTGCTGTTCCTTTTTTCATATTGATTAATACTGCAATTTTTCCATCACCGTGGATGTATTTTTCAACTAATCCTTCAGATTCAAATCTTGCAAATCTTCTTATTGTGATATTTTCACCGATTGTAGCTATTTTTTCTACTAATACTTCATTTACTGTTTTTCCTGCTACAGCTATTGATTCTTGTGCTAATAAATCTTCTACTGTTGCTGGATTTTTTTCAACAACTTGTCTTGCAACATCAGCTACGAATTTTTTAAATTCTTCATTTTTACCAACGAAGTCTGTTTCAGAGTTTACTTCTACTATTGCTCCTACTTTTCCATCTTCGCTAATGCATCCTTCTACTAATCCTTCTGCAGCTATTCTTCCAGATTTTTTAGCAGCTTTTGCTATTCCTCTTTCTCTTAATAATTCTGCAGCTTTTTCTAAGTCTCCATCTGTTTCTGTTAAAACTTTTTTGCAGTCCATCATTCCTGCACCTGTTTTTTCTCTTAATTCTTTTACTAAGCTTGCTGTTACCATTTTTTATACCTCCTATTTATTTTAAATAATCGCCGCCACAATCAACTTAATTCTTATGCCGACGATTACTATATTTATTATTCTTCTGTTTCAGCTTCTTCTTCAGCTGCTACAACTTGTTCCATAGATTCTATTTCTTCTTCTACTGGTTGTTCTTCGACAACTTCAAAGCTTTCACCTTGATTTCCTTCAATAACTGCATCTGCAATGCAATCAGCAATTAATTTAACTGCACGAATTGCATCATCATTTCCAGGTATAACATAGTCAACATCTTCTGGATTGCAGTTTGTATCAACTAAACCTACAACTGGAATGTTTAATTTTCTAGCTTCTAATATTGCTATTCTTTCTTTTTTAGGATCTACTAAGAATATAACTCCTGGTAATTTGTCCATTTCTTTGATTCCACCAAGATTTTTTTCTAGTTTTTCCATTTCTTTCTTTAATAGTATTACTTCTTTTTTAGGTAATACATCAAATGTACCATCTTCTTGCATTGTTTCTAAATCTTTAAGTCTTTTAATTCTTTTTTGAATTGTATCAAAGTTTGTTAGCATTCCTCCTAACCATCTTTGATCAATGTAGTACATTCCGCACTTAATTGCTGCATCTTTCATGCATTCTTGTGCTTGTTTTTTTGTTCCAACAAATAGAACTGTTTTTCCTTCTTCTACTTGTGATTTAACGAAGTAATATGCTTCGTCTAATTTTTTTGATGACTTTTGTAAGTCAATAATGTGGATTCCGTTTCTAGCTTGAAATATGTATTCAGCCATTCTAGGATCCCATCTTCTTGTTTGATGTCCAAAGTGAACACCAGCTTCTAGTAATTGTTTCATTGCAACTACTGCCATTTTAAATTCCTCCCTTTTTGTTATTTTCTTCCACAAAGTTCAACGTTTTTTAGGACCAAGTCATCTTGGCACTCCCCTTAAAACTTCCTTTGTGTGAATAATACGCTAACTATTATAACAAAAAAAGTACTTAAAATCAAGTACTTTTTT
>JAFRFO010000060.1 GCA_017434295.1 Clostridia bacterium | reverse complement strand
TACCACCACCTTTTTCTTTATAGTGGTATTATATACCATAATAAGAAAAAAGTCTGTAACACTAGTATAACATTAGTATTACAGAGCTTGTAATATTCTGTGGATAACTATTTTTAATTTTTATCTAGACTGAACAGTAACCTAAATACAAAATATTTATAAAAAAATATCAAAAAAATCTTGCAAATAAATATAATTATTGATAAAATTTTTTAAGAATATTTATAATCAATAAAAATAGCTATACTAAGGAGGAAGAGAATAAATGAAATATAATAAAGATGGAATAAAATATAGATTATGTGCAAAGAAAAATGAACAAGGTATAACCCTTATTGCTTTAATAGTTACAATAGTAGTTCTATTAATAGTGGCTGGTATTTCAATTGCTTCAATTACAAGTAATGATGCTCCTGTTGAAAAAGCTGGTCAGGCAAAGAGTGAAACTGAAATCCAAGCAGAAATGGAAGAAATTCAGCAAGCAGTAAGCAAAGCATCAAGTAAAAGTTTTATTAATGGAAACTTTTCAGGGAGTGCAGATATAAATTCAATAAAAACAGCATTAAATAATAGTGGTTTAATAGATGGAAGTGCCACAGAAGAAACAATAAATGGTCAAACTGAAATAGTTGTAACTGGCAAGAAAACTAAAACTCAATATTCAATTGAAGCAAATGGAAATCTAACTAGGTTATATGAAACTGGCTCAATTAAAGTTGGAGATACAGTTAATTATACTCCAAGTGGAACATATAATTGGGATGCAGAATATGCAACTTCTTATGAAATAGGAACAACAAACTACAATAATGCAAATAAAACATTAGATAGTTCAACAGATGATTTTAAATTAACAACCTGGAAAGTATTAAATATAGATAACAAAACAGGGAATATAGAATTAGTACCATCAAATCCAACAACAGGAACTGTTAGATTAAATGGAGCACAGGGATATAATAATGGTGTAAAACTATTAAATGATGCATGTAGTAATTTGTATAGTGATTCAAGTAAAAGTATAACTGCAAGAAGTATAAATATTAATGATATAGAACAAGCTATAAAAAAAGGTAATTCATCTTTTTCTCAACCTATAACAACACAAACTCAATTATCGGAATTAGAAAAAATATATAGTTGGTATCCCGCTATATATAAAGATGAAAAATTCAGTGTAATTGATGGATATGTAAACAATAATACTACTGCTTTAGGAATAAACGAACAATATAATTTTATAGAAAGAACTGATAATATAATTAAATCACAAGCCCAAACAAGCATACAACCATACAAAAATTATTATCAAATAAATAATAGTACTTTAAGCAATTATCTTAATATATATAAAGATATTATTTTACCTAATGGTACTCCAACATATTGGATATCTTCTAGATTTATAGTTGATAATTCTAATGGAGTTCTATTTAGTCTAAATTATATTCATGAAGGTAGATTTTATCTATATAGTTTCCTTTACTATTCAGGAAACTATGAAAACCCTAGTATGTCTTGGTCATTATTCCCTGTTGTAACAGTTGATTACAATATTTTAGAAGAAACCCCAACATCAGGAACATATAATGTAAAATAAACATAGCTACTAAATATAATTAAAATATATTTAGTAGCTTTTTACAATTAAAAAGACCCCGGGCCCGTAGGTTTACCGAGGTACGATCTATTATAGATAGTATAATATGTGTTTTTATGGTTGTCAAGTGTTTTGTTACAATTTCTATCTATTATTTATATTATATTTAAAACGATTAAAACTTATTCAAAAACTTTACTATCACGAAATCACGATTTTTGCAAGTATTAATTCCCACGAAATCACAATTTTTGTGTAAAACAAGCCATTGACTAAATCCTCTTTGCCCTGTATAATAGTGCAAAGGAGATTTTTTCATATATAAATGCAATTCAATCTTCCTTTAAAATATTTAGTAATTTTTAGCTGAACTAGAAAGGATCAAAATAATATGAACAAAACATATTTACAAAAATTAGAATATAACAAAATAATAGAGCAATTAGAAAAAAATTGTGTAACATATATTGGTAAAGATTTATCTAAATCATTAGTGCCATCTTTTGAAAAATCAGAAGTGGAAAAAATGTTAAATGAAACAAACGAAGCTGTAAGTGTATTGTATAAGGCCTCTTCTGCTCCAATCCAAGAAATTGCCAACATAACAGAATATTTAAAAATACTAGAGTCTGGTGGAACTCTTACTTTAAAAGGTATTTTAGATTTAACTAAAATATTAAATATTGCAAATAACCTTAAAATATACTTTTTACAAGACTTTATAAATAAAGAGGAGTACCTTATTTTAGCTAATTTGTTTGATGTTCTTTATACAAATAAAGATATAATAGAAAAAATATCTAAAACTGTAATTGACGAAAACACTATTGCTGATGAAGCTTCTTCAAAACTAAGTACTATTAGAAGAAATCTTAGAAAACAAGAATCAAATATCAAAGCAGCTTTAAATGGAGTATTACAAAAAAATGCTAAATATATCCAAGATAATATAGTTACAATTAGAAATGACAGGTTCGTTATTCCTGTTAAAGAAGAATATCGTTCTCAAATAAAAGGATTAGTTCATGACATTTCAAGCACTGGTGCAACAGTGTTTATAGAACCTCTTTCTGTTTTTGAACTAAATAATGAAATCAATAACCTAAAAATTGAAGAAAAGCTTGAAATTGAAAAAATCATTCGCGATTTGTCAAATTTATTTATTCCATATACAGAGCAATTGGCAATAGATTCTAGCACAATAGGCACTTTAGATTTTATTTTTGCAAAAGCAAAATTGTCTAAAAATTTAAAAGCTATTTGCCCTAAAATAAATGATGATAAATACTTCAATTTAAAAAATGTAAAACATCCATTGTTGGAGCAATCAAAAGCTGTGCCTATAAATGTATATGCTGGAGAAGTCAATTTAAATAATAACAACACTGAAGCACAAAATAAACAAAACGATTTCTCTTCTCTTATAATTACAGGCCCAAATACTGGTGGTAAAACTGTTACTCTTAAAACTGTTGGTCTAATTCATTTAATGGCATGCAGTGGGCTAAATATTCCAGCAGATGAAAGTTCATCAATTTATGTTTTTGATAATATTTTTGCAGATATTGGAGATGACCAAAGCATAGCTGATTCTTTAAGTACATTTTCATCACACATGCTAAATATTGTAGATATTATAAATAATGCAACTTCTAATTCACTAATTTTAGTAGATGAGCTTGGATCTGGAACAGACCCTCTAGAAGGTGCAAATCTTGCGATTAGTATATTAGAGCATTTTAAAAATTTAGGAGCTATTACAATTGCTACAACTCATTATCAAGAGCTTAAAAAATATGCTATTACAAATAATGGCTTTGAAAATGCTTCAGTTGAATTTGATATTGATACCCTATCTCCTACTTATAAGCTATTGATAGGTATTCCTGGTAAAAGCAACGCTTTTGAAATTAGTAAGAAACTTGGTCTTGATGAAAGTATTATTAATAGAGCATCAAGCTTACTTAATTCAAAGGATGTTGAATTTGAAACTGTTTTAAAAAATATTTATGATGATAAAATTGAGTTAGAAAAAGAAAAGGAAAAAATCAATCAAAATTTAGAAGAAATTGAAGCTTTAAAAATAAGCTTATCAAACCAAAATGATGAAAAAACTAGAAAAGCTCAAAATATTATAAATAATGCTAAACAAGAAGCAAGACAAATTCTTTTAGATGCCAAAGAAGATGCAGATGAAATTATAAAAAGATTAAATGATTCGCAATCTTCAAAAGAAGCAAATAATTTAAGAAATGAACTAAACTCTAAAATAAAAGAAACAGGAAATTTTGAAAATTCACCTGTTGTTGATAATACCAAAACAATTAGCAAGAGCGAAATTAAGCCAGATTTAAAAGTTTTTGTAACTACTTTAAATCAAGAAGGAATTGTTTTAACAAATGTATCTAAATCAAATGAAGTTTTAGTACAAATAGGCAATATGAAAATGAATGTAGATATAAAATATCTACAAAGAATTGAAAAAAGTTCAAATAATGAAGCAAATGCCAAGACTAGAAATGATTTTAAAATTGAAAACAAAAATAAAACTAAAACAAACACAAAATCAACAGTTAGCTACAATATATCAAAAGCAAGAAACATTAATTCAGAAATAAATGTAATTGGCGAAAACGTGCTAGATGCTACTATGTTAATAGATAAATTTTTAGATGATGCTGTTATGGCAAAACTTCCTACTATTCGTATTGTACATGGCAAAGGTACTGGAAAATTGCGAGCAGGAATTCATGAGTATTTAAAGTCAAACCCTCATGTAAAAAACTATCGAGTTGGAACATATGGCGAAGGCGAAATGGGAGTAACAATAGTTGAATTAAAGTAATTGCGGTCAATTTGTCCTAATTACCAATAACCCCGATGGCAATTAGGGCAAACTAAAAAAGAGCATACGCTCTTTTTTCTATTATTATCAATCATTTTACACATATTTTTCAACTGCAACAACGGTTCTTCCGCTTCTTGTATTTCCTTTAAACTCTTTTATAACAAATCTCCCTTTGCCTCTAATAGTAATTACATCATTTAGTTTTATTTGTTTAGAAAGCTTTGTTTCACTTTTACCATTAACAAAAACTCTTTCTTGTTCTATTATCTCCCCTGCTTTACTGCGTGATGTTTTTGCTAAGTCTGATACAAAATTATCTAATCTTAATGATGGAACTATTATTTTAACTTCTTCTAATTTAAGTTCTAGTTTTCTTATTTTACTTAATTCTAACTCTTCTATTTTACTATTTTGGAATCTTGTTAAAGTACCTAGTTCTGTTTTTAAAATTTCGGCAAATTCATTAACAGTTACAATATCTGCACCATCTTCAAAAACTAATATATCACCTACTTTTTCTCTTTTTAAACCTAGTTTTACAATTCCACCTAAATAGTTTCTGTGCGCATACTTTCCTTTTTCTTCATCACTAAGTTCTACTCTAACTATTTTTAGCAATTTATCATAGTTTTTTTCAATCATTTCAATTGTATATTTTTCTGGATATACTATTAAAACCTTTCTTTCTGCCTCTTCAAAACCACCAAATAAGATAAAATTACTAAATTCAATTTTTTTTAGAAATGATTCTACTAAAGATATTTGATACATATCTAAAAAATCTGTGCTTTCTATTTTTTGCGTTTTTTGCATCAAGTTAATTTTATCTAAAACTTGTGCTAAAATCATTTTATCTTCTTGCCTTTTATACGAATTTAAAAGTTCTGTTTTATTCATTTCTTTATACCTTTCTGTTTTATTAATAAAACTAAATATATTAGATTTAAAATTATTCGAATGCGACCAAAGTAGTTATAGAAATTGTTTAAAAAACGTCAAAAGGGTCCTGTTTTCGGGTATAGTTTGACGTTTTTTTTACAATTTCTTGAACGTCAACGAAGGGTAGCCGAGAATAATTTTAAATTAATATATTTAGTTATTATAATTAATGCAAAAACTCACTATGCTCTCTACATCATTTCCATAAATTTTTTGCAATTCCTCCACAGTTCCATGCTTAATAAACTCATCTGGATAAGCAAAAGATTTAAACCTAATATTTTGTAAGCCATTATCAACAATTAATTCTTTAATTGCTGTTGATAAACCATCAATTATTGTGCCATCTTCCATTGTAATTACATTTTTAGTTTTTTCAATAGATTTTGTAATTAGCTCTTTATCAAAAGGCTTTAAAAATCTAGTATTAATAACCTCTGCATCAATTCCTTTTTCAGCTAGTTTTTCTGCAACCTCACATGCTTTGCTAACTTCTTTTCCAATTGCAATAATACTAATATCTTTTCCTTCTTTTAGTATTTCTGCTTTCCCTAATTTCAAATCAGTTACATGTGATATTTTTGTATTGCCTTCTCCTCCTCTTGGATACCTAATTACAACTGGCTTATTTAGTTTTACTGCAAATTCAAGCATTTTTTCTAATTCTTCAAAATCTGATGGTGCCATAATTGTAAGATTTGGAATAAGCCTAAAAAATGACATATCTAACATTCCTTGGTGTGTTTCTCCATCTTGTCCAACTAATCCAGCTCTATCAACGCACATAACAACTGGCAAATTTTGAATTGCTACATCATGTATTACTTGGTCAAACGCCCTTTGGTAAAATGATGAATATATTGGAACAACTGGTATTATGCCTTCTTTTGCCATACCAGCAGCCATTGTTATTGCATGCTGTTCAGCAATTCCAACATCAAAAAATCTATTTGGAAATTCTTTTTTGAATTTTTTTAGTCCTGTTCCTTCTGTCATAGATGCTGTAATTGCTACAATTTTATCATTTTTTCTTGCTAATTGAACTAATTTATCTCCAAATATAGAAGAATAATTATCTTTTTTCTTTTTTGTTACTTCTCCTGTTTCTATGTTAAATGGTCCAACAGCATGAAATTTATCTGGGTTTTCTTCTGCATATTTGTAGCCTTTTCCCTTTTTAGTTATAACATGAATTAAAACAGGTCCTAATACTTTTTTACTTAGTTTTAATACATCTTCTAATTGTTCTATATTATGCCCATCAACAGGCCCTAAATATGTATAACCTATATCTTCAAAAAACATTTTTGGAATTATTAATTGTTTAATACTTTTTTTGATTTTTCCTATTCCATTTGCCATTGGCTTTCCAATTAATGGAATCTTATTCATCCCATTTTTTATAGAACTATTAGATTTAGTATATGATCTTTTTGTTCTTAGTTTTCCTAGAAAACGATTCATTCCTCCAATATTTTTTTCAATGCTCATTTCGTTATCATTTAGAATTACTTTAATATTTGTTTTACTTGTACCTGCATCATTAAGAGCTTCTAATGCTTCTCCACCAGTTAAAGCACCATCTCCTATTACAGCTACAACACTATTATCTTCATTTTTAATATCTCTTGCTCTTGCCATTCCCAATGCTGCTGAAATTGATGTACTACTATGCCCTGTATTAAAACAATCTGTGTCACTTTCATTTGTTTTTGGAAATCCTGCTATACCTCCTAGTGTTCTTATATTTTTTAATGCTTCTTTTCTTCCATTTATTATTTTATGCACATAAGTTTGATGCCCAACATCCCAAATTATTTTATCTTTAGGTAATTCAAATACAGATTCTAATGCTATTGTAAGTTCTACAACACCCAAATTAGAGGCTAGATGTCCTCCATTTTTTGACACTACCTCTAATATATATTTTCTTATTTCATTTGCTAATACTTCTTTTTCTTTGATATTTAATTTTTTTAAATCTTCTACTGTGTTTATTTGTTCTATCATTTCTATCACCTAATTTTATGCATATTTTAACATATTTTAATTTTTTTGTAAAGTGTGCTAGTTTGTTCCGGATTTAAAAACGGTCAATTTAAACCCGGAACCAATTGACCGTTTTTCTAATACAATATTTGTAGAGAGGGTGATTTTTTTGAAAAATAATTATAAAGTTGCAATTGTTGGAGCTACCGGATTAGTTGGTAGAACTATTTTGAAAGTTTTAGAAGAAAAGAATTTTGAAAAGGTTCAATATACTTTATTTGCATCTAAAAAATCTGCTGGAATGGAATTAGAATTTTTAGGTCAAAAATACATAGTTAATGAACTAACTGAAAACTCATTTAATTCTGGATTTGATTTTGCAATATTTTCAGCAGGAGCTTCTACTGCTCTAAAATATGCTCCTATTGCTGCTGAACATGGATGTATTGTTATTGATAATAGTAGTGCTTTTAGAATGGACAATAACGTTCCTTTGGTTGTTCCAGAAGTTAATAAAGAAAAGATATTTGAAAATCATGGAATTATAGCAAATCCAAATTGTTCAACTATTCAAGCAATGTTACCTTTGAAGGTTTTAGATGATAATTATAAAATAAAAAGAATTGTTTATTCAACTTATCAAGCAGTTTCTGGTGCTGGCAAAAAAGGTTTAGAGGATTTAGCAAAAAAAGAAAATGGAAAATTTTATAATAATTGTGTGCCTCAAATTGATGTGTTTTTAGATGATGGCTATACTAAAGAAGAACATAAAATGATAAATGAAACAAGAAAAATATTAGATAAACCAGACTTAGCAATTACTGCAACATGTGTTAGAGTTCCAGTAAAAAACTGCCATAGTGAATCTATAAATGTTGAATTTGAAAAGGAAATTGATATAAACGAAATTCAAAAAACTTTTAAAAATGCAAAAAATATTATACTTGCAGATGATTTTAAAAATAGTATTTATCCCTTAGCAAGAGAAGCTGATGGCAAAGATGAAGTATTTGTTGGAAGAATTAGAAAAGACTATAGTGTAGAAAACGGTATTAATTTTTGGTGTGTAGCAGACAACTTAAGAAAAGGAGCAGCTAGCAACGCAGTACAGATTTTGGAAGAATTAATAAAATAAAAAAGTATAAAGCATTATAATATTAATTTTAAAAACTAATATTATAATGCTTTAAGTACCTGAGAATATTTTAAAATCTAATTTATTTTCTTTTTTAAAAATTATAATTCTTACTTCTAGCTATTCCTATTTTTTAATTCTTCTAACAATTCAGCAGCATCATAAGTTTTCTTGTCTTTTACTACATAATAATTGGTTTGATCATAGTTTTTAATAAGGTAAGCTTCATCAAATTCCATACCATTTAAAAGCTCTTGACCATTTTCATTTATCAAAACGTATTTTTTATTTTTATTTCCTATTACAACATTATAATCTGGAATTACAACTATACTAGAGGCATTTTGAGCTTTTGAGCTTGTGCAACCAAAACTATTATATGAAAAATCAGTTAATTTATTTCCTTCAATATCATATAAAGCCCATAATCCATTAATTTTAATAGGTATTATTTTATTCAGCAAAATAATGTTATTTTTAATATTATTATTTTCAAAGTTTTTAGATGAAATACCAAGAGTATCACAATTAATAGGAATAATAACTTTTTCATTTTCATCAATAATTCCATACTTATTACTGCTTTTTACGAGATATAACTTTGAATCTTGACTAATTAACTGAATTGAATCATATTGAATTTTTATTTTTTCCTTTCCATCTTTAGATATTATTCCATATTTATCATTACTTTGAATTATAAAATCTTCAAATATTGAATTATATGAAATCTTATCATATTTTGGCTCTAATATATTTTCATTATTCTGTACATCCATAACTCCATACTTTTGTTTACTATCTTTTGCTATTAGTAGACCTTCTAAAATTGCTTTCTTATCTTCAAATCCAGTAGAAACCTCTTCATAACCTAGTTTTTTTGCATTATTAGTATATTGCTTAACCAAGTAATCCATTGTGTAAATTGATATTTTTTTATTATCTATATTATAATTAAACACCACATTAAACGCTTTCTTAATACCATCCATTGTTGTATAAAGTTTTCCGTCTTGTAACAAAACTGGTTCATCTGCAATTAAATAAGATTGTTTCGAAGTACTTTTATTGATTTTTTCTATTCTATTTGATTCCACTTTAAAATTTGCTACTTCATTATTATCTTCTACATAACATTCATTTGTGTTTTCTGATTTATTAATATAATTACCATTAAAACTTTCATAGCCTAAATATTGTGCAACATCTTTTATAGGGACATATATTTGCCCATTTTCTTGAATATTTAAAATACTTTTTAATTTTGCATTTTCTTTTCCATCTATTTGAACAGATAATGTTGTTTGTTTAAATAATGGCATAATTGCTATAATTGTTATAATACCAATAATTAATAATATCATTAATACTAGTATTATACGTAAAGATTTTTTACTCTTATCTGTTTGTTTAGTATTAAATTTATTTGCTTCATCATCCATCAAATTCATTTGTATATCCCCCTTAATAAATAACAATTTTACTTACTTATTCTAATTTTTATAACCATATTGTTTATAAAATTCTTCTTTAAAAGTTCCTAAATTATCGTTTTCTATTTCTATTCTAACTCTTTCCATTAATTTAGTCAAGAAATATAAATTATGAATTGAAAGAAGCCTTATTCCTAGAATTTCATTAGTTTTTACAAGATGTCTTATATATGCTCTTGTATAATTTTTACAAGTATAACAATCACATTTGCTATCTAATGGTCCCCAATCTCTTTCATATTCTGCATTTCTAATTACTACTTTGCCATCCCAAGTCATTGCATTACCATGTCTTGCAAGTCTTGTAGGAAGTACACAATCACACATATCTATTCCCGCCATTGCAGCTTCTATCAAGTAATCTGGTGTTCCAACTCCCATTAAATATCTAGGCTTATTTTCTGGCATAAGTGGAGTTGTATAGTTTAAAATATCTAAGAATTCTTCTTTTGGCTCTCCAACACTAATTCCACCAATTGCATAACCTGGAAAATCCATTTCTATCAAATCTTTTGCACTTTGTTCTCTTAAATCTTTAAAAAATCCACCTTGAATTATTCCAAATAGTGCTTGTTTATCTGTAGTTGTATGTGCTTCTTTACATCTTGCAGCCCATCTTGTTGTTCTTTCCATAGATTGTTTTGTATATTCATAAGTTGAAGGGAATTCGCAACATTCATCAAATGCCATTATTATATCTGCTCCTAAATCTTCTTCTGTTTTCATTACACTTTCTGGGCTAAAAAATAGTTTTTTTCCGTCTAAATGTGATTTAAACTCTACGCCTTCTTCGTGAATAGTGCGTAAATCACCTAAACTAAATACTTGGAAACCACCACTATCTGTTAAAATTGGTTTATCCCAATTCATAAATTTATGAAGTCCACCTGCTTCTTTTACTATATCTTGACCTGGTCTTAAATATAAATGATATGTATTTGCTAAGATTATTTGTGCACCTATGTCATCTTTTAATTCTTCTGGTGTTACTGATTTTACTGTGCCCAAAGTGCCTACTGGCATAAATACTGGTGTTTGTA
>JAFRFO010000059.1 GCA_017434295.1 Clostridia bacterium | reverse complement strand
TTTTCAGAAGAAGCAGTTGAAGAAGGTAAGTATGATAAAGAAGAAATTAAAAATATGGCATTTTCAGAATTATATACAAAAGCTCAAGCAATAATAAGAACTTTATCTGCTTGTTCAGTAGAAGGAAGAATATTAAATTCATATGAA
Organism: Clostridia bacterium; assembly: GCA_017434295.1. Taxonomy (GTDB): domain Bacteria; phylum Bacillota; class Clostridia; order TANB77; family CAG-508; genus CAG-269. Next base: position 5,639 of record JAFRFO010000059.1, on the reverse strand, counting down.
TTAGTAGATTTACTATATGTTGCATATAACAGAGATGAAGCAGAAATATTTGGAACAGAAAGAGCTTATGAAGCAGGTTTTGATAACTTATATTCAACAGGAAGAGATGTGTATGAACATAAGATTCATCTTTTAGATGAACAAATACAAAATAGAGCAGTAGATTTAGCTAACAATAAATTAGAAAAAGCAAAATCCATAGCGCAAGAAAGAGCAGAAGAATTACAAGAAAACATGGATGACTTAATAGCAAATATGGCAGAAATAATGTTGGAAGAAAACAAGAAAAGAGTTGGAGAAGAATATGCAGAAATTGCAATAGAAGAAATAGAAAAAGAAAGGCAAGAAAAGGGAGAAGATAAGAAGGAAGGAGGAAACAAAAATGTTCAAGAAAAAAAGACAAGAGGAAGACCAAAAAAATCAAAGTAATTTACCACAAGAACCAGGAACATTAAAAATGCAATCTATTAAAGAATTAATTGCACCATCAGGAATAGATGCTTCTAATATAGATCATTTGGAGATAATTTCTAATATTACAAGATATGCACGTAGCTTTTTTGTTTCAACACTTCCACGTATGTGTACTTTCCCAGAATTATTTAGGGATATGTATGTATTTGGAGATGTTAATACTTCTATTTATATTACACCTATTGCAGAAGCAAGATCTCAAAACGAATTAAATAGAGTTATAAATGAATTGGAAACAGAAAGAATTGTTGCGGCTGATAGAGGAAATATAAATAGAGAAAGTACATTAGCCCAAAAAAGATTTGAAGCTGAGCAATTAAGAGATGAAATTGCAGCTGGATTTAATAAAATGTATGATGCATCTATTGTTTCTACATTATTTGCATATAATTTAGAAGATTTAGATAGGCTTACAAAACTATTAGCTACGGAAATGTCAAAATCCTTAGTAGATATAAAAAGTGCATGGGCAATACAAGAAGATGCCTTTAAATCTAATTTACCGTTAATGAATGATAAAGTAAAAAAGATTCATTCTTTTGATAGTAGATCTATGGGAACAGTATTCCCATTTACAACATCAGAAACAGGGCATCCTTCTGGTGTACCCCTAGGTTATAATAAGCAAACAGGAACACCAATATTATTTGATAATTTCCATTCATCACTTACAAATTATAATATGGTTATATTTGCTAAGTCTGGTGCTGGTAAGTCTGTTACAATGAAAACATTAATTTCTAGGTCTTCTGTTTTAATGGGAATAGAAAGCTTAGCACTAGATGCAGAAGGAGAGTATTCTATAGTTGCAGAAAGCTTAGGAGGAATAAATGTTGTATTAAGCCCAAGTTCTAAAACAATTATTAACTTATTTGACTTAGAACCAGAAAACGTTAAGGATGAGATTACAGGTAGAGAAAGAACAATATTAAGCGTAGAAAATAAAGTTGAAGATGTTACACAAGCATTACTTACAATGGCTAGAGGTAGTACAAGAAGCCAAGAAGTAAATGAACTTACAAAACAATTAATTGCAGAAGCGGTTGCAGAAGAATATCAAGCTTTAGGAATAAATAGTAATCCAGCAAGCTTATATCAAAATTCTCCTGCTTTTCAAGGAGGAACACAACTATATAATAATAAAAAGAAAATGCCAACAATAGGAAGCTGGTATAAAAGAATAATGAAAAAAGCTGAGGAAAATAAGAATCCAGATTATAATTTTCATTACAGCTATTTATTAAAAGTAATGAAACAATACATAAGAGAATATAATGGACAAATGGCTTATTTTGATGGACAATCTACTTTTGAATTATTAGATGGGGCACCATTTATTAATTTAGATATTTCTCAATTAGAGGAAAGGTTTGCAAGACCACTTGCACAACAAATATTACTTTCTTGGATTTGGGAAAAATATGTTAAGAAAAATAGTGAAGATAGAAAAAAGGCTAAGCAAAAAAGGGTTATTGTTGATGAAGCATGGATGTTACTTCCATACCCAGAAGCTGTTGATTTTTTAAATACTATGGCAAGACGTGCAAGAAAAAGAAATGTTTCTTTGGCAATTATTTCTCAAAGATTTCAAGATTTCTATGAGAAACCAGAAGCACAAGCAGTTTTAACTTCTTCTGATACAAAACTATTTTTAGCACAAGATAAATCTGAAATACAATATTTAAGAGAAGTATTTAAGCTAAGTGAAGGTGAGTCTAGCTTCTTAGTAACATGCTTAAAAGGAGAAGGGCTTTTAAAAGTAGGATCTGAAACAGCAATTTTACAAATAGTTCCTACTCAAAAAGAATTTGAATTTGTGGAAACTAATTTAAATAAATTAGTTGCTAGACAAAAAAACAATCCAGTTATTTAGACAAGGAGGAAAAAGATGAAGTTATTTAACAATAAAGGTTTTGTACGAAAGATATTAATTGTAATAATAACTATAACATTGTTAAATTTTGTTGTGCCTGTTCAGTCTCAAGCTGCTGATATTGGAGGAAAACTTTTTAAACCAATATTCCAACTTCTTGGGACTATTGCAGATGTACCAATAGGACTATTACATCATTTTATGCTAGATACGTCAACAATGTTTGGTTCAGTTATGTTAGATTATGATGATATGAATATAAAAGAAGAAGACGGAATATGGCATCTTACAGAGGAGGATTATAATGCAGGAAGAGAAAGTGGAGAAGATCCAAATATAAAACATATTACTAAAAAACTTGATTATAAAGATGAAGTTTCTGGAGATTATGATGGTACAATAAATAAAGATGGTTGGGGGTTATCAAATAGAGATGCAGAAATACCAAATATATTATATTGCCCAGAATACATTTTTTCTAATAGAATTGCAGCTTTAGATGTAAATTTTATTAATCCTGGAGAGTATAAAAATGCTAAGAATGAAGATACAAATTCAATTGCTTCTAATTTAACACAATTAGTGGCAAGCTGGTATAAAGCATTAAGAAACATTGCTATTGTGGGACTATTGTCTATTTTAGTTTATATAGGTATACGTATTTTAATTGGTTCAACAGCCCAAGATAAAGCAAAATATAAAGAAAGATTAAAGGATTGGTTTGTTGGTTTTTGCCTTCTATTTGCAATGCATTATATTATGGCAGGAGTAATGATGATTTCTGAATTAATAACAACAAATTTATCAGAACAGATAGATGAAAAGATGATCTATGTTGAAGTTCAAGGATATAAGCCAGATGTATTTGGTGATAGCTATAATTATTATTTTAAAACAAACTATATGGGATATATTAGATTTATGGTGCAAAGTGCTAGTGCAGGAGATGCTTTTGGTTATTTAATTATGTATATTGCATTAGTAGTATTTACAGTAATGTTTACAATAATATATTTAAAAAGGGTTCTGTATATGGCTTTTTTCACAATTATTGCACCTTTAGTGGCAATGACATATCCATTAGATAAATTAGCAGATGGAAATGCACAAGGCTTTAATATGTGGTTTAGAGAGTATATGCTTAATGCTATAATACAACCAGTACATTTAATTTTGTATACCATAATTATTAGTAGTGTTATAGAATTAGCAGTTAATAATCCATTATATGGCATTGTTGCATTAGCATTTTTATTACCTGCTGAGAAATTTATTAAGAAAATGTTTAGATTTGAAAAAGGAGAAACAACAAGTGCACTTGGAGCAGTTGCGGGTGGTGCGTTTGCTATGAAAGGCCTTCAAAGTGTTAGTAGATTTTCTAAAGGATTGGCTTCTGGTAAAGGTGGAGCTAATGAGAAGATTAGAACAAGAGATAATGAAGAAATAGAAGATAAGAGAGGTAAGGATAAAGATTCAAAAAATCCATTTGAAGTTATTGCTGGAGGAAATAATAATACAACTGGAGCAAGTTCAAGTGGAAATTCAGGAGATGAGAACGTAAGATTTGCAGAGGGAGCAGGTGCTAGCTTAGGAAGTTCAAGTGAAGATTCAGCAGATGAGAACGTAAGATTTGCGGAGGGAGCAGGAGCTAGTTCAGGAAGTTCAAGTGGTTCTTCTGGAGATAATTCAGAATATGAAGGGTTAACACCTGGAGAAATTGCATTAAAGAGACATGAACAATTAGCAGAGCAAGATGGAGTTGCCCCATCACGATTTGAAAATGGTGTTTTACAAAATTGGAATCCGCATACAAAAGAATATCAAAATGCTTATGGTAAAGATAGTTATGATCCAGCTAACGATACGGAATTACAGACACCTCCACCACCTCCACCACCTCCAACTCCTCCAACGTTCAGACAAAGATTCAATAATGTTGGAAATGCATTAGGCGGAAGAATAGCTAGAAGTGCCAAAAGAGCACCTGGAAGACTATTGGAAGGTGGAAAAAAGACACTTATTAAAGGAGTTAAATCATTACCTAGAATGGCAATAAAAACTGGAGCAATGGCAGCAGGAGTGGCTGCAACAGGAGCAATAGCAGCAGGTGCAGCAATAACTGCTGGTGATGCAAAAACAGCTGCATCAATGATGGGAACTGGTGCATTAATAGGAGCAGGTTTAGGCAATGGAATTGGTGGAAAAATATCTGATAGAGTTGAACAATCTAATATGGATTTAGACAATACAATTAAAGATTCATGGTATACAAAAGAAGATAGAGAAAAACAAAAGGAAGATAGAAGGAAAAAATATGATAAAGAATGGAAACAAAGAGAAGAAAACTATAATTATTTAAGAAATAGGGCAGGAATGAATAATAAAGATGCAAAAAATTGGTTAGAGGACTCTGAAACACAAGCCTTCTTAAGTGCAGGCGTAACAGATATAAATACTATTTATAATGGTAGAGAGTTACTTAAAAAAGCAAGAAACGAAGGAAGAAGTAATTGGGATCTTAAACATGTTGTTGCAGAAGCACAAATATCACAAAAATTATCTGATGGATTTGAGCACAATGAAAGTGAAAAGAATGCTTTGGCAGAAGGATTTTCTAGATATGATAAAAATCTAAATACAAAGCAATTAATTGAAGATATTTCTTTTTTAAAGAAAAAGCCAAGTTAAAAATAGCAAAAGGAGGGATGTTTTTTGAATAGGTTAATTAGATTTTACAATCAAAACAGGTTACAATTTTGGATTAATGTTCTAATGATAGCTGGAATAATACTATTAATACATATAATAAATGGTTTTATAGTAGAAGATAACGCAAGAAAAGCATCCCAAGTAAATAATACAGTTAAAGAAAGTAAAGAAGAAAGATTAATTAATCAAAAAGCAAGCAATCCAATAATAGATGGGAATAATTTATCTAAAGAACAAAGAGAAATAAATAAAAACATAATAGATAATTTTTTTCAATATTGTAAAAATGGAGAAGATGAACAAGCATACAATTTATTAACAGAAAATTGTAAAGAGTTATTTTTTAACACATTACAAGATTTTAGGGTAAATTATATAAATAAAATTATATCTTCAAATATGAAATATGATTATGAATTATGGAATTCTAGCAGATACAATGTATACAGAATAAAAATATATGAAGATATGTTATCAACTGGAAAAGTAAGTAACTCATATAAAGAAGATTATTTTACAATTGTTAATGAAAAAAGTCAAACAAAACTAAATATTAATAGTTTTATTAGTCGTGTATATAGAA
>JAFRFO010000058.1 GCA_017434295.1 Clostridia bacterium | reverse complement strand
TTGTCAAGATGTTTATGAGGAAATATTTTTTGTTGTAACGCTTCTTTAATTTAACTTCTCCAGTATGATATTAAAAATATTTAATTTTACATAGAAACTGCAAACTATTTCAAAAATCCTTTGACAATTAACATAAAAAGTGTTATACTTATACGGTAATATTTTCTTATATTGATTGCACTCTTAGTTTGCAACTTATGCATTAAAGTTATTTTAAAGAGTCGTCCAATCAATTTAGGTTTTGGTTTCTTAAGCATTTATGCTTATCCCTAAGAAACTTTCACAAACAACTAAAGTATGAACATAGGGATTGTTTGTACATTGACATCTAAGGAGGTTTTTGGCATAATGAATGAAAAGTTGTGTGAAAAAGTTGCTGGTTCCATTGAGGAGTTTGAAAAGGAACTTATAGTTCCTACAGACAGCGATGCAATTAAGGATTTGAAGAAAAAAAATCTCGAGGCATTATCATCTGTTATTGAGAGTTTTCTCAAATCAAAAAAGTTTTCTAGAAAAGCCATAAAGGTGACAGTTGAAACTAGCAAAGTATTCTTTTCCAGAAAGTATTATGAATACGCTGGTTTTTCACGTAGTCCCTTTATTAACATAGTGTTTTCAGCACGCGATACTGAGATGCACTATGTGGATAGTCATGTGTTAGAGTTTCCTCTTATCCTTGATTCATCCATCTTTGAAGTGGACCCAAATTCACCAGGTTTAGGTGAAGTTGATCTTTCTATCTTCGATTGTCCTGAAAACTTTTCAAATTTACAGGTTTTCTATACCAATAAGTTGGTTAGAAATACCTTTAATAATTTCAGGAAATTCAAAATTGAATTCAAGCTCTAATCAGCAACAGAACTCAAAACCAAAAAAACAGGCAGGGTTTATCCCTGTCTGTTTTTTGTTGTTAAAAGATTATCAAAAAAGACGAGCATTTTGGCACTGCCATTTTTCCCGTCCCTTTTTTCAGTTTAGCACTAAACTTTCTCTACATCAATAAATAAAGTTTCTCCATTAATGTTACATTCTGTTGCAGTTTCTGTTTTCTTGCCATATTCAACTTTAACAGCAAGTGTATCATGCATAATCATTTCTTCATTTTTCTTTACAACTTCTTCTAACATTTCATTTCCATAAACATATAAATTGATGTTATCTAATACTTCAAAGCCTTTATCTTTTCTCATATTTTGTACTTTAGATAGAACTTCACGAACATATCCTTCTTCTTTTAATTCTGGAGTAATGTGAGTATCTAAAACTACTCCTAATTCTCCTTCTCCAGAAAAAGCAAATCCTTCTTTTCCTTGCATTGTAACTAAAAGATTTTCAGAATTTAATTCAATTGTTGTTCCATCTATTTCAATTGTTTCTGCTCCACCGTTTTTTACTTTTTGAGCTAATTCCATTTGATTTTTGCTTTCAATTGCTTGTTTTATTTGTGGAATTAATTTACCATATTCTCTTCCTAAAACTGGTAGATTAGGCTTGATTTCAAAGTTTACATACTCTGCCATTTCAGCACCTAATTCAATTTGTTTTACATTTAATTCATCTTTTACGATGTCTTCATAGTATTTTGGTAAAACATTAGTTGAAATTAACATTTCTGATAATGGTTGTCTATTTTTAATATTTGCAGAGTTTCTAGCACTTCTTCCTAATTTTACAATTTTGTATGCTAAATCCATCTCAAGTTCTAAGTCTTTATCAATAGCTGATTCATCAACTTCAGGCCATGTACATAAATGAACACTTTCTGGTACTGTGTTATCTAATCCAAATACTAGGTTTTGGTAAATTGAATCTGTTATAAATGGTACAAATGGTGCTGCTACTTTAATTAAAGTTGTTAATACTTTATATAAAGTTACATATGCGCCAATTTTTTCATCATTTAATTCTTGAGCCCAGAATCTTTCTCTATTTCTTCTTACATACCAATTTGATAATTCATCTGTAAAGCTTTCAATTGTAAGACCCGCATTTGTTATGTCATAATTATCTAATTTTGTTTGTACATCTTTTATTAAAGTATTTAATTTAGAAATTATCCATTTATCCATAACATTTGTTACTTTAAAGTCTTTATACTCTAATGGATTAAATTTATCAATTTCTGCATATAAAACGTAGAATGAATATACATTCCATAAAGTGCTTAAGAATCCTCTTTGACTTTCTTGTACATTTTCAATTGATAATCTTGATGATAGCCATGGCATACATCCTGTATAGAAATACCAACGTGTTGCATCTGCACCAACAGAATCTAGTAATACAAGTGGGTCAACACCATTTTTCTTTGACTTAGACATTTTTTGTCCTTTGCCATCTAAAACGTGTCCCAAAACTATACAGTTTTCAAATGGAGTTTTGTCAAATAATGCTGTTCCTAATGCTGTTAATGTATAGAACCATCCTCTAGTTTGGTCAATTGCTTCTGATATATATTGAGCTGGGAAATTGTTTTCAAACATTTCTTTATTCTCAAATGGATAGTGCCATTGTGCAAAAGGCATTGAACCAGAATCAAACCAAACGTCGATTACTTCTTTAAATCTTGTCATTTCTTTTCCACACTCAGGACATTTTAAATGTACTTCGTCTATATATGGTTTATGCAATTCTATATCATCTGGGCAATCTGTTGCCATTTTCTTTAATTCTTCAATTGATCCAATACATTCTTGATGACCACACTCGCATTGCCATACTGGAAGTGGTGTTCCCCAATATCTATCTCTTGAAATACCCCAGTCTATTACATTCTCTAAGAATTTTCCAAATCTTCCTGTTTTAATTGTTTCTGGATACCAATTTACTTTATTGTTGTTTGCAATTAAGTTATCTCTTAAAGAAGTCATTCTTACAAACCAGCTCTCTTTTGGATAATAAAGAAGTGGTGTATCGCATCTCCAGCAATGTGGATATGAGTGTAAGTGTTTTTCTTTACTAAATAGTTTATTTTGTTCAGCAAGCCATTTGCATATATCTTCGTTACAATCTCTAACAAATCTTCCTGCCCATGGTTCAACTTCATCTACAAATTTTCCTGTTTTATCAACTAAATTAACAAATGCAATTCCGTTTTGTTTAGAAACAACGCTATCATCTTCACCATAAGCTGGTGCAATATGTACAATTCCTGTACCATCTTCTAAGTTAACGTAGTCTCCATGAATTACTACAAATGCTTTTCCTTCTGGTTTTGCAAAAGGCATTAATTGTTCATATTTTATACCAAGTAAATCTTCACCTTTAAATTCTTTTACAATTTCGTATGGTGTTTCTTTTAATACTACTTCTAGTAAATCTTTTGCTAAAATATAGTTTTCATATTTTGGTAGCTCTTCTTCGCCAACATTTGCTTTTACTAAAACATAATCATAAGATTTATTTACGCAAAGTGCTAAATTAGAAGGTAATGTCCATGGTGTTGTTGTCCATGCCAAAATATACGTATTTGGTTCAAATGGAGTATCTCCAATCTTTTCTCCAGCTTCAACTTTAAATTTAGCAACACAAGTTAAATCTTTTACATCTTTGTAACCTTGTGCAACTTCGTGTGAAGAAAGAGCTGTACCACATCTTGGACAATATGGCATAACTTTATGTCCTTCATATAATAGACCTTTTTTCCATAGTTCTTTTATACCCCACCAAATTGATTCAATGTATTTATTTTCATATGTTATATATGGATCATCCATATCAACCCAGAATCCAACTTTGTTTGTCATTTCTTCCCAAACATTTACATATTGGAAAACACTATTTCTACATTCTTTTATGAATTTTTCCACACCATATTCTTCTATTTGAGCTTTACCAGAAATTCCAAGCTTTTTCTCAATTTCAAGTTCAACAGGTAATCCTTGTGTATCCCATCCTGCTTTTCTAATTACTCTGTAACCTTGCATTACTTTATATCTTGGAATTATATCTTTCATAACCCTTGTTAAAATGTGCCCTGCGTGTGGCATTCCATTTGCTGTTGGAGGTCCATCATAAAATGTGAAATATCTTTTTCCCTTATTTAAATCAAAACTTTTTTTGATTATGTCTTTTTGTTTCCAGGTATCTAATACATCATGTTCCATTCCAACAAATCCATTTTCTGTTAGTTCAACTTTTTTGTACATTTTTAAAACTCCTTTCTTTATTAGATAAAATATATTAATTTTCAAATTCTTGGTGTCGCAACTTCCAGATTGAAAATACTAGTCTGTAAGTTGCTCCAATTCGCCCTACGCTTCGCTCCGGTTGATCGCTTACGCGAATTTCAAAATTAATATATTTTATCTATTTTCTTGATTTTTAATAATTAAAAAATCAAAAAATCCATTCCATCCTATATTTAGGACGAAATGGATATATTCCGCGGTACCACCTATCTTAGTATTTAAAAATTTAAAATACTCTCTTAATTCTCTTTTAACGCAAGATTACGGCTTGCTTACTATTTTTTCAGCTAAGCAACAACTAAGGTGATAATAAATAGCTTTTACTTGCCAAATCGCACCAACCTTGGCTCTCTTTAAGATATTGCACTATTTACCGTGTCCTTGTTCTTGTTTTTGATATTATTGTTTTATATTATATCACCTTTTTTTATTTTTGCAAGTATTTTTAAAAAAAATTTCGGTCAATTGGTTCCGGGTTTATTTTGACCGATATGATAAATCACATTTTTTAACTAATTTTCACAAAAATATCTGTATATATCTCCCCAATTATTAACTTCTTTTAAAAATTCGCCTTCAGGAAGCTTTACCAAATTTGTATCTCTAAAATATAATGTTTTTACTTGATTTTCTGATAATTGTTTAACAATTCTCCAGTCATCATCTATCATTATATCAACATTTTCTTGCTTGCATATTTCTAATTTATCTTCCACATGCCAATAGTATTTATCAAATTGAATATTACTTTTTTCAAACATTTGCTCTGCAACCGTTCTCATTTCTTTTAAATGTCCGCCTCTTGCAGTTATTACAACAAATTTATGACCTTGTTTTCTTAATTTTTCATAAACAGTTCTAAAACCTGCCATAAATGGACTAGAATTTGCTACTTCTAAATAGTATTTTTGTACAAATTGTTCTTTTTGTTCTTCTGTCCAGTTATACCTTTGTTGATATTTAGGTTCTTCTCTGTTTATTATACTGTTTTCTTGTAAATCTTCTATAGCATATATTTCCTCATAAGTTCTAAATACTGTTTCGCTATCAAATACTACTCCATCTAAATCTATTCCTATTTTCATGTTTAGCTCCTATATTATCTATTTCAATTTATAAGGACACTCCTAAAAATATCCTAACTTTTTAGAAGTGTCCCCAAAAGTCTGTAGAAGTTTTTATTTTATTGTAACTGAAGATTCAGTTGCAAAATTTATACTTCTTGTTTTTATATTATTTCCTATTTCTACTTTTATATCATGTGACTTAGCTGTGCCTGAAACAGTTACAGATAAGTTTTCATTGTTTTCAAGTGATGTACTTGTATCTTTTAAATTTCCATCAACATAAGTTTTAACAGTAACTTTTTGTGGTGTTTTTGTAGTTGTTTTTTCATTGTTATTTCCATTTGTGCTTGAATTTGTATTATTATCTGTATTATTAGTATTAGAATTTGTATTCGTTTGAGTTTGTTCAGTATATCCAGTTATACTTTTAACATTTATGTTCAATGTAACAGTTTTTGTTTCTACATAACTATTAACTGTAATTGTTATACTAACATCTTTTTCAACACTACTTCCAGCTTCAATATTTTGTTTTAACACAACACCATTTGCTTTGCTTGAGTTTTCATCAGTTGTAACTGTAATATTAGTAATTCCTAAATCTTTTAATTTTTGTTTTGCTTCATCTTCAGATAAATCAATAACGCTAACCATTGTAACTTTTTCAACACCAGTACTTACATGTATTTTCACTATATCTCCTGCAAATACTTCTGTGTCTTCTTGTGTTTCTTGGCTAATTACAAAGCCTTCTTTTACTGTTTTACTATTTTCTTCTACTATTTCTGCTTTTAATTTAGCTGTTTCTATAAGTTTTGTTGCTTCTTCTTTAGATTTTCCTTTTACATTTGGAACTTTAGTCTTTTCTTTTCCTTTACTTACAATAACATATATCTTGCTTCCCTCTTTAACTTTTACTGTAATAGGCATTTTTGAATAATCTCCAATTTCTGTTTTCATAGAAATTATTTTACCTGCCTCAACATCTTTGTCATATTCTTCTTTTTCTTCATAAACTAGGTTAGCTTCCTCAACTTTTTGTTTTGCTTCCTCCTTAGTTAACCCTAAAACATTTGGAACTGAAACTTCTTTTGCTTTTGGGCCTCCTAATAATCCTGTTGTTAATGCAAATACAATTACAAATAATAGTATTAAGCCTATTATTGCACATAATGCTTTATGGTTTTTAATAAAAGCAATAAACTTATTTTGATTCTTATCATTTTTATTTTGTGTATTCATTCTTTGTGATGCATCAAATGGAACATCTTCTACAAAATCTCCTTCTGGATCTTTTAGAGCTGCTCTTAAATCAACTAACATTTCTGTACTAGATTGATATCTTTGGCTAGGTTCTTTCTTTAAACATTTCATTATTATTCTATTTACAGAACTTGGCATATTAGGATTTAATTCTATTGGTTCTACTGGTTCTTCTTGCATGTGTTTTAATGCAACAGAAACAGGTGTATCAGCATCAAATGGAACTCTTCCTGTTAACATTTCATACATTACAACACCTAAAGAATATATATCAGATTTTGCATCTGTATATCCTCCTCTTGCATGCTCTGGCGAAAAATAATGTACAGAACCTATAGTTGTTCCAAATGCAGTAATTGTAGAGTTTGAAACCGCTTTTGCAATTCCAAAATCTGTTACTTTTGCAACCCCTTCTTCTGTTATTATTATATTATGTGGTTTTATATCTCTATGTATAATGTTATTTCTATGTGCCATTTCCAGAGCTTGTGCTATTTGAATTGCAACATTTATAGACCATTTCCAAGGAAGTGGACCTTGTTCTTCTACAATTATCTCTTTTAATGTTTTTCCTTGAATTAATTCCATTACTATAAAGTATAAACTTCCTTCAACACCTACATCATATATAGATACAATGTTTGCATGTGTTAGTCTTGCAGCTGATTGAGCTTCTACTTCAAATCTTCTTATAAATTCTTCATCAGTAGTAAACTCATCTCTTAAAATTTTTACTGCAACTTGTCTTTTTAATATTTTGTCTGTGGCTCTGTATACAGTAGCCATTCCACCATTTCCAATTTTTTCAAGTATTTCATATCTGTTGCTTAATAACTTACCTTCTAAATTCATATTTTTCCTCTCCTTAATATGTTTTTAAAGCGTTACTTATATATTTTTTATAACAATTACCGTTATGTTATCATAACCACCATTTTCGTTTGCTTGTTCTACAAGTTTTTTTGGAATTTGTTCCAAATTTTCTTCTTTTACTGTGCTAAATATATGTTCTTTGCTAACTAAATTCGTTAAACCATCTGTTGTCATTAAAATTATATCATCTTTTTGAAATCCTTTAATCATTACATCTGGCTCTACAAAAGCATTACATCCTAATGCTTTCATTAGCATATTTTTTTGTGGATGATGATTTGCTTCTTCCTGAGTTATTGTACCATCTTTTACTAATTTTTGTACATAACTATGGTCTTGCGTTAGTTTTCTTATAAAGTCTTTTCTAACCCTATAAACTCTACTATCTCCAACATGACCTATATATGCTCTATTATTATATATTAAACAAATATCTAAAGTAGTACCCATTCCTTCAAGTTCTTCTGTCTCTTTAGATTTTTCATATACAATCATATTTGCATATTCTAAGCTACTTGCAACTAATTGAATAATACTATCTTTATCTTTTTCTATTTGGTTAAAATTATTTTCTATATAATTTTTACATGAAGTCACAGCTAAACTACTAGCTACTTCTCCACCATTGTAACCACCCATTCCATCAGCTATTATAAATAATTGTACGTCATCTAAGGGTTCCGATATATAGAAGGAATCTTGATTATTTTCCCTAACTCTTCCTATGTCAGATTTTGCATAAGCTTTTATCATTTTTTCACCTCTATTTGATGTGTTAATTGTTTTATTTTAATTTTCTTTTTCTTGTAGTATTTTATGATTTTCTAGGTTTTTCTCAAAGTATGATGTTATTGCAAAAATAAATACTGTAATACCTGTAAATAAAACTGAAACTGTTATCATTCCCATTTCAATTCTTGTTACTGAAATTACGCTAAATGTTAATAATCCCATTATTGCTAAGCCAATTAAATATTGTGCTATTACCTTTAAAATTCCTAACTCTTTATATCTAAACACATAATATACTCCAACTAACGCTACTATTAAGGCAATTGGGAATATATATGGATAAACTGTGCTTGATATTTTTGTTCTTGGAACTGTTGTAATATCAACACTATTTACTTCTATATTTGTTCCAAATTTTTCGTTTACTTTTGTAATCAAGTTTGCTTTTTCTTCTTCTGTTATTTCACTAGCTGATATTACAACTTGATTGTTATTTTCTCCTGCTTTTTGATTATCAACTGTTTTTCCTTCAAATACTTCTTTTGTTATTTCCATTACATCTGCTAAATTATATTCTTTTTCAATATTTAATAATACTTGGTTATGTTCTTTATTTTTCATATCTACATTTAGTCCTGTAGTACAAGCAATTACAATTCCAGCAACAATAACCCCCAGTGCTATAATTATTATTAATTTATTTAAGCTCATTTTCTTTCCTCCTACTATTTCTTCTTTTCTGTTCTATATTTTAATAATGCTTTTGTTATTAATAAATTATATAATATTATTAATACTAATCCCCAGAACATTACCATTCCAAAGCTGTTTGCAGGAGTTTTACTTGTAAATGTAAATACTACTGCTATAATAAATAAAGGTATTACTTTAAATGTCATTTCTTTAATTGATGTATTAATTATTTGTTTAAATTCTACTTTTTTGTTATCATTTTCTCTAATTAAAGTTTTAACAATTTTGTCTAAAAGAACTGTATTTAACCCCATAACTAATAGTATTGAAACTATACCTTCTGTAGACATTGTAACATTAAAGTATCTAACTATTAACAATAACAATGAGATTAATCCTATAAATGATATTGACGCAAGTATTCCTTTTGATCTATATCTTAAAACAAAGAATACTGTCATTATTAACCACATAAATCCTGCAAATATAAATATTAATCCTGTTACATCATCTTTCTGCGTTGCAGCAACTATTGTGCTTTCTTTTATTGTGTATGTTAAAGGCATTTCATCATTAGATAATACAGCTATTAAGGTTTGTCCTTGTGCTAATTCTGATTTTACTTTATCTTTTTCGTTTGTTGCCTCTCCTATAGATAATGCAATTGCATCATTTGTAATAAATTCATCTAATTTTGCACTATATACTTCTTCATCATTTATTTTTAATGCTAATTTTTTCTCTGTTGATGTTTCACTTGCTGTTGTATCTGTTGCGTCGTCTGTTGTTTCTGTTTCTGTTGTTTTATCTTCATTTGTTGCATTTTCACCATATTTCTCTTTTATAGTTTTAATTTTGTCTTTTCCTTGATTATTAAATTCAATTCTAAATGACACTGCTGTATATCCATTATATGAATATGATTGTAATGTGCTACTTGAAACATCACTTTTATCTAGTAATACTTCTTTAGTATCAGCATCTACAACTTCAAATTTACCGCTTTGTGTAAAAACAGAGCTCAAATAATAAGAGTTATCATTTTTTGGCAATGTAACTATTATATCTCCTGTCGCTTCATTTACATTAACTCTATAATCTTCTGTTTTAATTTTTCTGTTTTCTAAGTTAGGATCACTTTCACCTTGTTGTGTTATGTTTTTGTTTATATCTTTTACTCTTCCTTCTATAATACTTTTTGCTTTATAGAAGTTGTCTACTGTTTTTGCATCTTCTTTGTTTTCTGTTTCTAACTTATATACAACTTGTGAGTCAATATCCATTCCGTATTTATAGTCTTGTGTACTATTTACCATTTTATTTCTTTTTTGCGTATACACTCCAAAGAATGATACTAATGTTATTAATATTATCAATAATATTATTGTTATTATTTTTAGCTTGTTTTCTTTCATTTTTACTTGCATTCCTTTCTAATTTGGCACATTGTTTATTTGTTTATTTTTGGCCATTTATGTTTTTATATTTTTAGTTTTTATCATTTATTTTATAGTAATTTTGTATTATTTATTTTTAATTCAAACCATATTTTTAAATATTTTGCTGCATATTTGCTCATCATTGTTCTATCCATAAATATTTCAAAATAGTCTAAAACTGGACAAATATTGTTATCTATTGTTAAATCTAACAATATTTTTCTATTTTCTGTATCTAATTTTAATTCTGCATTTGTAACAGCATAGTTTACTCTATCGTGAATATCAAAGGTAGATATGGTTTTATTAATTACCCTATCTCTATGAACATCAGACTTGTCCGCTAAAATTAATGCTGCAGATATTGCACTAACTGCTGTTCCTGTGTTTTCATCATGATTTCCAATTGCCATCATTATTTCCGTTCTTTCTTCAACAGGCATTCCCATTTCTTTTAATATATTAAAACTTAGTATTGCTCCGCTATGTGCATGGTCTACTCTGTTTACAGCATTTCCTATATCATGAAGATATCCTGCTATTCTTGCTAGTTCAACCGTTCTTTCTGGATAACCTAATTGTTCTAAAATATCTCCTGCTCTTTTAGAAACAATTGATATGTGCCTGTGACTATGTTCTGTATAGCCGTAATCCATCTAATTGTTTTTGTGCTCCACATATCAAGGCATCTACTTCTGTGTTGTTTATTACATCTTGTAATGTTATCATCTGTTCCTCCCTTTAAGTATATTTTTTTACATTTTAGATTGTATATTAAATTTTGAAAAATATCAACTGTTTTGTGTAAAAAAATCTATTTTTTATTAACACCAATAATTCCACCTATTAATCCAAATATAATTCCAACTGCTATAAATATTAATGCTTCTAAGTTTATACTAAAATCCCAATTTAATATACTTGATATTAAATATATTATAACCATATATATTCCGCCAATTATTCCACCATTTAACAAGCCATTTTTCTTAATTTTCATGTTTGTAATTGAGCTTCCAAATAATATACTTATTGCTGTAAGTATTATTATTACTGGATTTATAACATTTTCCGGTATACTTGTAAAGGTTAGAATTATTGAAAATATTATCAATAATAAAAGTGTTGAAATTAATGAAATTCCAACTCCTTTTACTATATTTATTATTTGTTTATTTTCTTTTTCCATACATCTTTTCTTCCTTGCTTATTGTATTTAGGTTTTTATATTGGTTTTGCCTATAAACCTCTTGTTTAATTATATGGATGATATGAAAAAAATATAACTTGTTGTTGGGATTTTTGAATTTAAAATTTGAATATTAAAAAAGAACTTTTAGGGACTCTTCCTAAAAGTTTTAAAAAAATCAAATTGTTGGCACATCTTCTTTTATTCCTTGCTCTTTTTCCACCTCTTCATCATGTTCTTTTTCTTTTTTTCGTAAAGCCTCTTGTAAGCCTTTTAAGCTATCAAAAGGCTGAAATTGTTTTGCTCTATTTTCCTTACTCACCACCATTATGACCTCCTATAAGTTTATTTCTTAAAATTGTAGTTGCATTTTCTTGTAGGTCCATTCCTCTTATTATTGTATTTTTGCCCATTTTTACTTTTAATGAATTAATTGCTTTTTCTAATGCCCTTTCTTTATCTTTCTTTTTTAAATCTTCAAACAGGCTAAGCTGTTCTATATTATCAGCTTCCAATTTTGCAAATGATATTCCAATTCGCCTAATTGGCGTAATTCTGCTTGTTGTTTTATCATATAGTTTACCAAAATGCTCTGTTAAATCTGTGTATGTATTTGTTGGAATTGTAAGCCTTCTTGAGCCTCCACTTGCTGGAATTACATCTTTTGAATAACCAATATATAAATGAATTTCACTTGTTAATTTGTTTTGTTCTATCAACTGAAGGCTTAATAATTCCACCATTTCGGTTAGAACTAATTTAGCATCTTCAAAATTATAATCTTTAAATAATATTTGACTATTTGATATTGAATTGCTTTTAGGTTTGTAATTTTTTATATCTTTTATTGTGCAAGTTTCTAGCCCTTTACTATGGTCTATTAGAAATTCCGCATTTACGCCAAATTCTTTGTATAGCCTTTTTTCATCGCTATGTGCTACATCATACATATCAAATATTCTCATTTTATTTAATCTGCGTTCTATACCTTTTCCTATCTGCCAAAAATCTGTAAGTGGCTTATGGTGCCATAACTCTTTTTGATATTTTTCTTCATCTAATATTCCAATATTTGTTGCTGAATGTTTTGACATTATATCTAGTGCAACTTTGGCTAAATACATATTTGTTCCTATACCACAGGTTGCAGTAATTCCAAGCGTTTGATAAATATCTTTCATTATAGTTTTGGCAAGCTTTAATGCATTTTTATTATATAAATGTAAATAATTTGTTACATCAATAAAAGCTTCATCTATTGAATATACATGTATGTCATCTTTTGAAAAATATTTTAAATATATACCATATACATTTGCAGAATATTCTATGTATTTACTCATTCGAGGAACTGCCATTATATATTTTATATTTGGCGGTATTTCATAAACTCTACATCTATTTTTTACTCCTAACATTTTCATTTTAGGAGATATTGCCAAACAAATTGAGCCTTTACCTCTGCTTGGATCTGCTACAACCAAATTTGTTTCAAATGGATTTAGCTTTCGTTCCACACATTCTACAGATGCATAAAAGGTTTTTAAATCTATACATAAATAAATTTTCATTTTTATCACCTTATACAAACTTTAGTTCTGTTTTTAGTATAACACATTTATAAATATTTGTAAACAGTTGTTTGATGTTTTGATAAAAAAAATGAAGCCTGCAGACCAGGTGGCCTGCTGGGCTTCATTTAAAGCTATCTTAGCACAAGAATAACTATGTTAATTTTTTAAATTTTTTGCTTATTCAAAGACACTAGATGGTAGACAAACTACGGGACGAAACGCACGGCTAGCGCGGTCATAGCCGTAGTTAGCCACATTGCCGTCATAGCTCACATACATCACCTCGCTAGCGTAATAGGCAGAAGGCGAAGCCAACCAGTAACCATAAGTTGAATTCCATGAACTAGAATGTGGAAAATATAAAGTATTATAATTACCATTAGAACTATTTATATATCCTTCTGAACCTGACATTTCTGCATACGTACTTGTTCCAACTGAACTATTTCTTGATACATAATATCCCCATCCTATTGTATCACTCATTCCAGTTCTTTTGGATTTATATAATTGGTTTGTTGTATATGTTTCTGTATTTGGATATCTTGTATTCCAGCTTACTTGCCATAAATCTAAGGTTGGGCTTCCTACTGCACTTGTTGCTGTTACATTTTTTTCATTTGCTGTTCCAGCATTTAATTTTCCTGTTTTTAATGCATCCCAATATGATGAATTCATTGCATCTATTAATTGTTTTCTGTTATTACTTGCATATACTGCATATGAGCCAGATTTATTTATTCCTGTAAATTGATTTGTATCTATTGCACTATTTGGCATATAATCTGCTAAAATTATATATGTTTCTCCTCTGTCATTTTCATAAAACTTTTTCCAATTACTTAAGGTTACATCATTTTCTCCAACTCTTATTGTTGTTGAATAATTTACAGTTTGTCCATATGTTGAAGTATTTATTGCTCTTCCATAATCTATTGAATTTTCTGTTACTACTACTTTTACATATTTTGTTACATTATCTATTTGTATTGTAATTACCGAACCTGTTGAATCTTCTTTTATCCCTTTTACTGTTACTATACTTGTACTTTTGTTTTCATCTGTTACTGTATTTGCATCTACTGTTGCTCCTAAAGTTAGTTTTGCAACTGCAGGTGTAGTTGATGTGTATGTTATACTATCTGCTGTTGTTGAGTTTCCGTTTGCATCTTTTACTGCTATTGTTATTGTTCCTGTTTTTGTTTCTTTTACTGCCATTACATATGGGTCAGCTTGTGTTCCCGTTCCTCCTGTTGCTGTTGGATTTGTTGTTACTGTACTTTGGCTTGATGCTACTCCACCTATTGTTATATTACAAGTTTGTGAATCTTCTCCTGTGGCTGAAACTGTTACAGTTGCAGTCCCACCAGTTGATAATGCTCCTGCCTTTACATATACTGTATCTGTTGTCGGAGTTGCTACTTCTGTTGCATCTGTTAGGCTTGTTACAAATGTTACATTTCCATTTTTACCCCAGCTTACTTGTTTTCCTTCTGCACTTCCTTGTTTTGTTACTGTTAAAGATACTGTTTCTCCTTCTTTTATTGTTAATGAACTACTTAAACTTAATCCATTTATTTTTGTTACATTACCTCTATTAGTAATTAAGTATTTTGTACCTGTATTTCCTGTAACTGTCCATTCTGATAAACTTGGATTTAATACTGTGTCTAAATCATCTGTTACTAATCCTTGTAGCCCTGCTTTTAATGTTGGAATATCTACATATAAATCTAGATTTCCTGCAGCAACTGAACTTACTGCTGCAACTTTTATTGCGTCAAATTCTGCTCCTTGTTCATTTTTTTGTCTTGCTTCTACTGCTTTGTTTGGTGCACTCTCATTGCTACTTATTGCCGCAATTGTTACTCCTGCTAGTATTAACAAGACTATAATTGTGATAATTAAGGCAATTAAAGTAATACCATTTTGTTTGCTTTTTAATGCTTTTAGCATAAACTTTTCCTCCTTTTTTTACTTTTTTTATATATC
>JAFRFO010000057.1 GCA_017434295.1 Clostridia bacterium | reverse complement strand
TGATCCAATTGGAAAAGATAAAGACGATAATGTAGTAACATTAGAAGAAGTATTAGAAAACAACGAAAGAAGTATAGAAGAAGAAGTTGACTTAAAAATGAAAATAAAATTATTGTATCAAAAGATGAAAGAAGTATTAAAGGATAGAGAAAAAACTATAATAGAATTACGATTTGGATTAGGTGGACATAGACCAAAAACTCAACATGAAATAGCAGAAAATATGGGCATTTCTCGTTCGTATGTATCAAGGATTGAAACAAAGGCAATTAATAAATTGGCTAATGAAATAAAAGAATAATTGAATCATTATGATTTTAAGTAATAATTTTTTTAAAATAAATTAGCTTTATGGTGATAAAAAATGAATAGTTTTAGTAAAAAAGTGAATAATAATCATAAAATCATAAAAATATTTTTAAAGCCAATATTTGAAAGGATGGGATTATTATGCAAAACGAAAACTTAAATATTTTAGATGAAGTAAATAAAGGAGCAACAATGGGAATGGATGCAATTCATTTTGTTTCTGATAAAGTAGGAGATGAAACTTTTAAACAAGTTTTAGATGGAGAATATAACAAATATAAGGATATTCATAATAGAGTATGTCGTTTATATGATAATTATAGTTCAAAAGAACCACACGAAACAAATACAATGAATAAAATGATGACATGGTCAGGTATTCAAATGAAAACTATGGGAGATCAAAGTAATTCAAAAATATCTGAATTATTAATGCAAGGAACAAACATGGGAATTATTGAAGGTAGAAGACTATTAAATGAGCATCATAATATTGAACCAGATGTTGAACAAATTTTAAATGACTTTGTTGTTATGCAAGAAGATAGTGTTGAAACATTAAAGAAGTATTTATAAAAATTGCCAAATGAAAACGGCCCCGATGGCACAATGGCAATTAAGCAAAAAAGTGGCTTGTCTAAAGCCACTTTTTTCAACACAATACTTAATTAAGTTTAGCACATTTTTTAGTAAATGTCAAATTTGCAAAAACAAGAAAAAAGTGTGAAAAAGTATGAAAAAACAAGTTTAATTATCATTTATAAAAATCCAATAGTAAAAAGCAAATAAAAGTGATTTGTAAATGAAAATGCAATATGTTAAAATACAAATAACAAATAAATAAGTTATTAATTTTCCCTGCATAGTGCGTATTGACTTTAATTTTTAGAACCTACAAGTTATTAAGAGGGACCGATCTCGTAAATATGGCGTGCAAGCTCACATAATCTAGTGAGAAGCCCATGAGTATTTAGGTAGGTACCCACCTGTTTTTAGGAGCAGGTCCTTAAAAATTCAAGCATCTACGGCTAAGGCGGGGTTTTTTATTGTCTTTTTTTAGTTTATATGGTAAAATACAAAAAAGGTGGTGGTAATATGACAATAAAAGATGCACTTAATAAAGGAACAATAATGTTAAAAGGCGAAGATTTAGATAGCCCAAGAGTTAAGGCAAGATTACTTTTACAGGATACTTTAAACAAACCAAGACAATATTTATTGGTGCATGAAACAGAACAATTAACTAAAAATCAGATTAATCAATATTTTTTAAATATAGAAAAAGTAAAAAATGGTACACCTATTGAACATATTACACACATAAAAGAATTTATGAAACTAAACTTTTTTGTAAACGAAAATGTACTTATACCAAGGCAAGATACAGAAATTTTAGTAGAAGAAACAATTGGAATAGCCAAAAAAATAAATGCAAAAAATATATTAGATTTGTGTACTGGAAGCGGTGCAATTGCAGTATCATTAGCAAAATATTTAAACAATGTACAAATTACTGCTACAGACATTAGTAAAGAAGCATTAAGAGTAGCCAAGAAAAACGCAATAAGTAATGAGGTAGAAGAAAGAATTACTTTTATTGAATCAGATTTATTTGAAAACATTGCAAATACTAAATTTGATATTATAATTTCAAACCCACCATATATAAAAAAGGATATAATAAAGTCACTTTCAAAAGATGTTCAAAAAGAACCACATTTGGCATTAGATGGAGGATATGATGGTTTAGACTTTTACAAAAAAATAGCAAGTAAAGCTTATGAGTATATAAAACTTGGTGGTTACTTGTGCTTAGAAATAGGCTATGACCAAAAAGAAAGTGTAACAAAAATAATAGAGCAAGAGCAAAAATATATAAATACATATTCAAAAAAAGACCTATTCGACAATGATAGAATAATTGTAACTAAGGTTATATAATAGTAACACCATAATAGATTTAATTAAAAAACTAAAAAGAAAAGAGGCGAAAACATGTCTTTTTCTCAAGATACAAAACAAGAATTAAGTAAAATTAATAATTTGGCAAAAAAAAATGAGGTAAAGCTAGAATTAATTGGTTACCTTATTTCTTGCAATACAACAATAATAAAAGGTAACAATTTAAGGTATTCAACAGAAAACGAATACAATATTAATAGGTTTGCTAAACTCTTAAACAACTTAAACATTCATTATTCAATAGAGATGGAAGGCAAATTGTTTGTTATAAAATTTATATTTAAAGACGACAATTATGTAAAAATTGAGGACAAAAAAATAATTCTAAATAATGAATATATATTAGATGAATTAACTAAAAAAACCGAAACAACAGCAACTAACAATAGAATTATAAAAGATGAAGAGATTAAGATCTTAGTTAGAGGCGTATTTTTAGGTGGTGGTTCAATAAATAACCCAGAAAACAAATACCATTTAGAACTAAAATTTTCTAACGAAAATAATGCAAATGTAATAAAAAATATATTACAAAACTTTTATATAAATTTTAAAACTCTATATAAAACTAATAAATATTCACTATATTTAAAAGATGGGGAAGAAATATCAAATTTTTTAGCTTTAGTTGGAGCTAATAGCGCAGTTTTAAAATTTGAAGATATAAGAGTACAAAGAGAAATGAGAGGTAAAGTAAATAGATTAGTAAATTGCAAAAGTGCTAATTTAAATAAAACATTAAATGCTTCTGTTGAACAAATAGATGCAATAAAGAAGCTTCAAAAAACTGGTAAATTCAACAAATTAGATGATAGTTTAAAAGAAATAGCAAACCTTAGGCTAGAAAATCCAGATATGCCACTATCAGAGCTTGGAAAACTATTAACAAATCCTGTTGGTAAGTCTGGGGTAAATTATAGATTAAAAAAAATAATAGATATTGCAAAGGAATAAATAATGAAACAGTTAGGAATATACATCCACATCCCATTTTGCAAAAGTAAATGTGCATATTGTGATTTTGTATCATTTCCAAATATAAAAGATAAGGAAAATGAATACATAAACTGTCTTATAAAAGAAATAGAAAGCCAAAATTGGGAAGAGATTAATAAAAAGTATCAAGTAACAACAATTTATATAGGTGGTGGAACACCATCTTTTATTGATGCCAAAAATATTCAAAAAGTATTAGATGTTCTTAAAAGAAAAATATATAATTCTTGCATTTATAATGAATCTGTAATTAGTATAAATGAAGATGAAAATCAAAACAAGAATCAAGACAAGAATTTAAGAGAAAGCAATACAATAAGAAATAAGGACATAGAAATTTCAATTGAAGTAAATCCTGGTACAGTTACAAAAGAAAAATTAAAAGTTTACAAAGAAGCGGGAATAAATAGGTTAAGTATAGGCTTACAATCTACCAATAATGAATTATTAAAACAAATAGGTAGAATTCATACATATGAACAATTTATAGAAACATATAATTTAGCAAAAGAGGTTGGCTTTTATAATATAAATGTGGATTTAATGTTAGGTCTTCCAAATCAAAC
This sequence comes from Clostridia bacterium, assembly GCA_017434295.1. Classification (GTDB taxonomy): domain Bacteria; phylum Bacillota; class Clostridia; order TANB77; family CAG-508; genus CAG-269. The sequence continues at coordinate 861 of JAFRFO010000057.1, read as the reverse complement.
AATAGAAGATTTAAAACAAAGTTTAGAAGAGGTAATTAAATTAAATCCAAACCACATATCTGTTTATTCATTAATATTAGAAGAAGGAACGCCTTTATATAATATGGTAGAAAAAGGGCAATTAAGCCTTCCAGACGAAGAACAAGAAAGACAAATGTATTGGTATGTAAAAAATAAGTTGGAATTATCAGAATATAAACATTATGAAATATCTAACTTTGCAAAGCAAGGTATGGAATCAAAACATAATTTGAATTGTTGGAATCAAGAAGAATACATTGGTTTTGGCTTATCAGCTCATTCATATTTTGAAAATATAAGATATAGCAATACAGATAATGTTGAAAAGTATATTGATTTTTATTCTAATATAAAACTTCAAAAAAATAATAAAATACAAAGCGAAAAGATATTAATTAAAGAGAATAATAAGTATCAAAATGAAACACAAACAGAAAAAAAAGAAAAGAGGGGGATTAAACAAATACATGAAACACAAAATAAAGAAGACAAACAAAAAGAATATATGCTATTAGGTTTAAGAAAGATAGAAGGAGTATCAATATCGAAATTCAAAGAGAAATTCATAGAAAATCCAATTTATTTATTCAAAAACGAACTTGCTAAATTAACGGAAGAAAGTTTAATAGAAATTGATGGAGATTATATTAAACTAACATCTAAAGGCTTAGATTTTGCAAATTTGGTATGGGAAGAATTGTTACTGTTCAGTCTAGATAACTAAAAATATCCTAGCTAGCTTATGCTAACTGGGATATTTTCGAATACATCATTTATTAAATTATAAAATTCTTTGCCTCTCTTTTTTAATGTTCCTATAATACTTTTTATATTTGAATA
>JAFRFO010000056.1 GCA_017434295.1 Clostridia bacterium | reverse complement strand
CTCCTGGTATTGTTAATACTAAACTTAACAATTTTCCTTCTACTGACGCATATTGAGATATTGTAAATACTGCCAATACGCCAATAATTATATATATAAATCTTTTATCAAATGAAAAATTGAACATATTCTCTCCTTTGTTTATGTATTATTGCCAATTGAACCCGGCCCCAATGGCACAATGTCATTAGTTTAAAGGTTTCATTGTTGGGAATAATAATGCATCTCTAATTGATGAAGCATCTGTAAGTAGCATTACTAATCTATCAACACCAATTCCAAGTCCACCTGTTGGAGGTAAACCAATTTGTAAGGCATTAATGAAGTCTTCATCCATCATTCCTGCTTCTTCATCTCCAGCTTCTTTAGCTTCAACTTGTTTCTTGAATCTTTCATATTGATCAATTGGATCATTTAGTTCTGAGAATGCATTTCCATATTCTCTACCACAAATAAATACTTCAAATCTTTCTGTTAATCTCTTGTCAGAAGCTTTTCTTTTTGCAAGTGGTGAGATTTCTACTGGATAATCATATATAAATGTTGGTTCTATTAATGTTTTTTCAACATATTCATCAAAGAATAATGATATAACATCTCCACGAGTTTCCTTTGTTACATCTGGAATTTCAATTCCTCTTTCTTTAGCTAGGCTAACAGCTTCTTCATCTGTTTTTATTTCGTTAAAGTCAACTCCACATGCTTCTTTTATACTATCTATCATGGTAATTCTCTTCCAACCTGGTTTTAGATCAATTTCTGTTCCTTGATAATTTACTTTTGTTGTTCCTAATACTTCCATTGCTGTTCTAGAGAATATTTCTTCTGTTATATCCATCATATCATTATAATCTTGATATGCAGCATATAATTCAAGCTCAGTAAATTCAGGGTTATGTCTTATATCCATTCCCTCATTTCTAAATACTCTACCCATTTCATATACTTTATCAAATCCACCAACTATAAGTCTTTTTAAGTTAAGCTCTAGTGCAATTCTTAAGTACATATCTAAGTCTAATGAATTGTGATGTGTTATAAATGGTCTAGCTGTAGCTCCACCAGAGATTGTATTTAAGATTGGTGTTTCAACTTCTAGGTATCTTTTTTCATCTAATATTTTTCTTACAGTACTAATTATTTTACTTCTTACAACAAAGCTATCTTTTACTTCTGGATTCATTATTAAATCTACGTATCTTTGTCTATAACGTAAATCTACGTCTTTTAATCCGTGGAATTTTTCTGGTAATGGACGTAATGATTTTGATAATAATGTTACTTCTTTGGCATGAACTGATATTTCTTCTGTTCTTGTTTTAAACACAAATCCAGTAATACCTATAATATCTCCTATATCAAATGTTTTAAAAGCTTTGTAACTTTCTTCTCCTAAATCATTTATACTTACATAGCTTTGGATTCTTTCATCACAGTCTTGTATTGTGCAAAATGATGCTTTTCCCATAATTCTTTTTGCAATTATTCTTCCTGCTACTGTTACATCTTTTTGTTCGAATTGCTCATAGTTTTTCTTTATCTCTCCAGCTGTGTTTGTTCTATTAAATTTTGTGATTTCAAATGGATCTTTTCCTTCCGCTTTTAATTCGTCTAATTTTTCTTTTCTTATTTGCATTAAATGGTTTAAATCTAATTCTTCTACATTTTCATTTTCGTTCTCTTGCATAATTTTTTATTGATGTTAGTTTTGCTAACACCGTCTCCTTTCTTTTCTTTGCTTTTTTACGCTTTATATTATATAGTAATTTTATGGAAAAGTAAAGGGTTTGAGGAAGATTTTTACTTGCAAAATCTATGTTTTCCGATTACAACTGTTAATGGGCGTGACCAAATCCATTTGCTTGTTGCTGTATTTGGATTAAAGTAATAAATTGCGCCATAACTAGGATCCCAGCCATTATATGCATCTTGTGCTGCTTTTTTTGCTGTTGCATCAGGTGCCATATTTATTTGGCCATCACTTACTGCATCAAATGCTCCTCTTTGATAAATTACTCCTGCTATTGAATTTGGAAATGAACTACTTTTTACTCTGTTCATTACAACGGCTCCAACTGCTACTTGCCCTGAATATGGTTCCCCTCGTGCTTCTGCATAAATTATATGACTTAAAAGATTAATATCTGATGAATTACTTCCTGTTGATGATGAAGATGTATTATTTGACGAAGATGTAATCCCCATTGCTTTTAATGTTGCTGGTCCTGCAATTCCATCTTGTGTTAATCCATTTTTCCTTTGAAAATACTTTACAGCATTTACAGTTTTAGTCCCATATATTCCATCTACACTTCCATCATAATAGCCCCATCTTTTTAGTTTTTCTTGAATTTGCCTAACTTCTTCTCCTCTTGAGCCATATTTTGATGTTGCTTCTACATTGTTGTTTGCTGATACACCTAATATAAATCCAAAACTTAATAATATCATTAATACAATTATAATATTTTTATATTTATTTATTTTTCTTTTTATCATTAAAAACCACCTACTGATGTTATTTTTATCAATAAGTGGTTTTTTTATACATTTTATAATATTTAAAAATCGGTCAATTGGTTCCGGGTTTAAATTGACCGATTCAGCTACAATATGTGCAAAGTATTGATTCTAGACCAATCTGTATATCTATTTGACCTATTTTATATTCAAAATCTAAATCTATTAATTTTTGTAAAATAGTTTTCAACTCTTCTTCTTTAAAATACCTAGCCTGTGTTTTATACTTACCAACCAAAAAAGCTTGATTTGGCTTTAAGTTTAGCACTTCTGTTACATCTCTATTAGTATTCAACGCTAATGTAACAAAATACAATTTTTTAAAATGATTATATAAAGTAATCAATATTTTTTGAATAGGTTCTTTTTGATATATTAAATTGTTCATTACATCTAAAGCTTGTTTTATTTGTTTTTTACCTAGGTTATCTGTTAATTCAAAAATAACACTTTCAAGCTTTTTTATCGATAATTTATCAATATCTTCCTTTTTTATTGTTCCTTCTGCGCCGGCATGTTCAATAAGTTTACGAATTTCGTTAATCAATTCTTGCATATTCGTTCCGCAACACTCTATAAAATATCTTATTGTGTTTGAATCAATATTTACTTTATAGCCATTACAAATTGCTTTTATTCTTGCTTCTATTTGCATAGGTTTTTGGAATTCAAATTTAACTGATACACCATTTTTTTCGATAGTTGATATTAAATCATTTTTACCTATTTCATCTTCTATTATTACTAAAATGATGCTTTGTTTTATTGTATCAACATTTTTTTTAATATATTCATTTATTTTATCTCTTAAGTTAGATAATTCAACGTTTTTTCTTTTTCCATCCTTTTTTAGAAGTCCTGAATTCTTGACTAATATTAACTTTTTTTCATATCCAAATGCTGGAGTTTCCATTTCTGAAATAATACTTGTTAAATTTGTTTCATCAATTGTTACATAGTTAATTCCTTTTACTGTTTCTCCAAAAAGTGTTTTTATTTTTTTTACGCATGATTCTAATAAGTATAGCTCTTCTCCATAGAAAAGATATATACTTTGTAAAACTCCATTTTTTAATTCTTTTTCTAAGTTTTCTATTGTCAACTTTTTTACTCCTTTTTTGAACTATTTTCCAAGTATTATTCTAAACACTTCAGCTACGCTCCAGCCCTGTGCAAATGCGCCTTTGGGTAAATATGGTTTTGCTGAGTCATATATTTCTGAAATTGAACCAATACAACCTCTTTCATATATTTCTGTTTCAAATGTTTTTCTAGTTTTGCTAATGAATTTTTCTATTTTTTCTTCAAGTTCTTGTTTTTTATTTTTTGATTTACATGCATCTCTCATGTTTTTTAAGCTATTATAATATAATCCAAGTAGCCAAGTCCAAGTGATTCCTTGATGATAGCTTTTATCTCTCTGTTCTGGACTTCCTTCATATATTTCTACATAGTTTTCTTCATCTTTTGCAAGAGATTTCAAGCCATAATCATTTAATAGTTTTTTCTCTACAACATTTATTATATTTTCTGCTTCTTCTGAATTTACATCAATTATTGGATATGTTAAACTCATACTAAATAATTGATTTGGACGAATTTTGCCATCTCCTAACACATCATATAAGCATTTTCTTCTTTTATTGTAAAATCTATTATTAAATGCTATTTTGCATAGTTTTGCATGTTCTGCATATTTTTTTGCTTTTGATTTCTTTTCAAGTTTTGTTGTTAAATCTTCCATTATTTTGTTTGCATTATACCAAAGTGCGTTTATTTCAATAACTTTGCCATTTCTTGGAGTAATCGCAACATTGTCATATTTTGCATCCATCCATGTGTTTTGAGTTTGAGCAGTTCCAGATACCATTAAATTATCAGAATCTAAATAAATATTGTTTTCATCTACATCTATTCCCTCTGTATAATGTTCTATTATATCTTTCATTTTTTCATATAAATTGTTCTTTACAAAATCTAAATCACCAGTATAATTTATATATTTTTGTACTTGTTCAAATAATAAAATTGATGCATCTGCGCTATTATATAATGGTCTGTTATCAAATCCAGAGTAGCCATTTGGAACTAATCCGTATTTTACATCTCTTACCATTGTTAATAATACTTCTCTTGCTATATCAAATCTATGTGTAATTAATAACAAACCTTCTAGTGAAATCAAGCTATCTCTACCCCAGTCTAAGAACCATGGATATCCCGCAATTAAAGTATGTAATCCAAATGAAGGTCTATTTACTACAAAATTGTCTGTTGCTGTTATAAATGTTTTAATTAATTCTTCTTCAGCAAGTTGTTTTTTAGTCTTTTTATTTGTTTTATTATCAATTAATAAAGAATTGTTATATAACTCATTTTGTCTTATAATTTCTTTATTTACTAATTCTTTTACATTTATTTCTTCAATATTTTCTTCAAAAGAGCATACAAAAGATATGTCTTTTTCAACTCCAGCATCTATTTCTATTTCATATACGCCTGGTACAATATGGTCTTCTTCTGGATAAAATCCTCTTTTTTGTTCCTCTAAATAAAACATATTTTTAAAAATATCATTATCATGTTCAATATATTCACCTTCTGATGCAATCATATAAACTGGATGTGCAACTATTTTATCTATAATTAGTTTTACTTTATTATCTTTTCTTTCTTGTTTAAGGCTAAAAGTATGATTAGAACTCATTGTATGGAAATCTCTAAAATTAACTATTGGTGCTAAAGATAGCTTACATGCTGAGTTTCCAGTTTTAATTTTATAATAAATTCCAACTGTATTTTTGCCATACTCCATACAAATTACTTTTGTAATTTCTACATCTTCAACTTTATATTTGAAAATAGGAACATATTCCTTTTCAAAACTTTCTAAGTATTTATAACCTTGCGAAGTATATTCACTACCCACATTTGTATATAAATCGTGTTTATTTCCATTGATTTCTATAGCTTCATCTACTTTAGATAAAACAAGATATCTTCTTGCTGGTGGCGTAATTGGTGCTACTAACAAACCATGATATTTTCTAGTATTTGCACCTATTATAGTCGAACTACTAAATCCACCTATTCCATTTGTTATTATCCATTCTTTAGTTAATCCATTTTCTAAATTTAGTTCTTCCTTTGTTATTTTCATATTCTTTCTCCTTATTTGTAAATCGGTCAATTTAAACCCGAAACCAATTTACCGTTTATTTTCCTTCTAATCTACGTAGCATTTCTTCTCTTATTTGTTGAGGTGTTTTTCTTTGTGGAGCTGACTCTGTGCTTGCTTTTTCAGCAGATTTATTTTTGGCTAAAAGCTCATCGACTCTTCTCTTTGCTTTTTCGTCTGTTTTTGTATCAAGTTTTAAATCTATTTTATTTTCTGGTTTTCTCTCTAATCTTGATTCAATATTAATCTCTGGCTTTTTATTTATTCTTGAATTATTCTCTTTGTTGGCTTCTTGATTTCTGTCGATTTTTTCATATTTTTCTATTATTTCTTTATTAATTGATGCTTTGTTTGCTATATTTCTTTCAATTATATTCTTAGCAACACTTGGCTTGCTATTTCTTGCTTTTTCCTTTTTATGTGCTTCATTTTTCTTTTTAGTTTTTGCATCTGCTTCTCTAATTGATGCAATTCTTTCGCTATATTTATTGCTAAACTTACTTTTAGTTTTAAATCCTGCCATTCTTTCTTTACGTTCTTTATTTGAATCCTTAATTTTGCCTTTCTTTTCATGTCTTTTTTGTCTACTAATACGTTTATCTTGTCTTAATTTATTGCTTAACATTAAATATTGTGGGTCATTTTGTTTATCTTGATATTTTAAATCATCACAGATAAGCTCTATTACAGATTTTGCAACTAAGTTTGGATCATGCCTAATAAATCCATCTTTAACACTTGATAAATCTCTTTGTAAGAACTTAATTCCTTTGACTTTTTCAATATCTTGTTCAACTAGGTCTTGTCCCATCATATTATATTTTTTAATAAATTCAGGAATTATTTCTCCAGTATCATAAATACAGTAATCTACAACACCTTGTCCACAATGAGATATTATTGCGTTTAAGTGGTCTGATACTGAATAATTGTCTGTTTGACCTGGTTCTGTCATGATATTGCTTACATATACTTTTATTGCTGTACTTTCTTTTAAAGCTTTTGCAACTCCTGTAATTAAAAGATTTGGTATTACATTTGTATATAAGCTTCCTGGTCCTATTATTATACAATCTGCATTTTTAATTGCTTCTACAACACCTGGTGCTGGTCTACAATTTGATGGATTTAAAAATACTCTATTTACTTTTGTTACTTTATTTGTTACCATTTCAACTATTTTTGATTTTTCTGTAACTATGTAACCATTGTCAAGTTCTGCACAGATTTTCATTTCATCTAAAGTAACTGGTAGAACTTGTCCAACTATATTTAAAACTTCATTACTTTTTATAATTGATTTTGTAAAGTCATTGTTTGCTTCTGCCATTGCTCTAAAATAAATATCAGAAAATGATAATCCTCTTAATTTTCCTGAAGAAAATTCATAGTTGAATAATCTTTCTATTTCATCACCTTTATTAGATAAAGCAATCATACTGTCTTTTATGTCGTTCATTGGTAACATTTCTAGTTCTTTTCTAGAATTTGTTGCACCTTCTCCATAGTCTGATACTGTAACAATTGCTGTTATATTATTTGTGTAATTTTTTAGTCCTGTTAGAACTGTGTTAAGTCCAGTTCCACCACCAATTACAACTATGTTTGGTCCTTGATCATATATTGTTTTATTAAATATTAATGATTTTACATTTATGTTTTTCTTATTTGCCATTCTATAATCTGTTGATTCTACCATTAGTTCTAGTGTTCTTTTATTTGCTCCAACAAGTCCTAGCACAATACATACAAAGCCTACTACAAATATTGCAACTATTTTTGCTATTCCTCCAAATGATACTTCTTTTAATACTAGTATTTCAGCAATTCCATAACATGCAAGGATGATTCCTACTATCATTAAAAATATCCATCTTTTCATTTTTGTACTTGATTTTAACCAATGCCATATTCCCTTCATAAACTTCCTTCTTTCCTTAATTTATACTTACTCTCCTAATATTTCTATCTCTAGTTGAATTTTCTTTTGGAATTTTTCATATACTTTTTCTTTTATGTAATTTGTAAGCTCTATAACATCTTTGGCAGTGGCATTTCCTGTGTTTACTATAAAACCTGCATGTTTTGTTGATATTTCTGCTCCACCTATTTTATAACCCTTTAAACCACATTCGTCTATTAACTGTGCTGTTATAAAGTTCTCTCCTCTTTTAAATGTACTTCCTGCATTTGGATATTCCAATGGTTGTTTTTCTTTACGCCATGTTGCATATTCTTTCATTTTGCTTTGTATTTCTTCTTTATTTCCTTTTTGTAATTCTAAAACCACTTCTAAAACTATTAGTTTTTCTTTTGCAATTATACTGTTTCTGTATTCAAATTGCAACTCATTTTTTGACATTTGCTTGATATTTCCGTTGCTGTCCATAACTGTTACTGTTTTTACTAAATCTTTTATTTCTTTTCCATGTGCCCCTGCATTCATTCTTATTGCTCCACCTATTGTGCCTGGAATTCCTGATATTTCTTCAAAACCTTTTAACTCATGTTTTAAAAGTTCTTGTGCTATTTCTATGTTTTTGTTTCCAGCTCCAACTGTTACTTTATTTTCATTTATTTCAAGTTTTTGTATATTTATTTTAACAACTATTCCTCTTATTCCACTATCTAATACTAAAACATTACTTCCATTTCCCATTATTGTTAATGGAATATTGTTTTTGTTTGTAAAATCTACAATTGAATGTAAATCTTCTATATTGTCCACTTTTATTAAACAGTCTGCACATCCACCTATTTTAAAGGTTGTGTGCTTTTTCATTGGCTCATCAAAATAGATTTTTGATGAGGTTAGTTTTAAGTTGTTTTCAATTAATTCTTTAAAATTCATAGAATTACTTCCTTATCAATCTTCTTTTTCAGTATTTAGAATAGTTTCAATATCTTCTTTTAATTGTACTATATCATTATTTATAATAAACCATATACTCTTTAAACTTATTCCTTCATAATCATGAACTATTCTATTTCTAAGTCCTTTAATCATATTCCATTCAATATTTGTATATTTATCCATTGTTTCTTTTGAAATATTTTTTACTAATTCTCCTATTTGGCTAATTGTAAATATAGTTGCATCTATGGTCTTATCATCTTTTTCAAATTGTTCAAAAGTATATCCTTCAGTATATTTTATAGATTTATCAATATATTCAATCATTTTTATAAAAGATAAGTATTCTTTATTTTTCATATACTACCACTCCTGTTTTTTGAATTTCTTTATCTATTTTGGAATCTTTTATTATCTCTGTTTTTTCATAAGCATCTACTCTTTTATTAAATGCTTCCTCAATTTTTGTTATAAGGCTATATAATTTAAAGCCCATAAGTGTGTCTTTTGTATCTATTATTAAATCTAAATCGCTGTTTTTATTTGCTTCATTTTTTGCATAAGAACCAAATAATACAACAGTATATACTGGCATATTCTCTAATAATTTACTTAATATTTGTTTTATTTCATTAATTGTATATATTTTTTCACTCATAGTTAAACTCCTTTCGTTTACTCTGCCATAGCTCTATCATTACTCTGTCATTTTTTCTTGTGTAGTTTCTTCTGTATTTTCTTGTATAGTATTTTGCATTTTTTTGTACCCGTCCCTAAAAATATTATAAAACCTTTCCCTCTTTATAACATTGATAAATATAATCCGGATTTTCATAGTACATACTACTATTATAGTTATCTATTTTTTCAATAATCCAAGATGTTAATACAATAACTGCTGTTTCAATATATTTTTCTGTATTATCATCTACCATTTTTATAAGTCTTTGATAAACTCTACCTATTTCCCAATATGAAGGTACTCTATATTTGCAAGTGCTTTCAATATCGTAATTTCCTTGTTCAATTTCAGCACTTTCTATTAATTCTTCTGATACTTTTTCTATATTTTCTGAATGATATACTTCAGCCAATGTATATACTTTATTTATTGTATTAATACCAAGTTTTTCTACTATGTATTTCTTAGTATTTTTAGTCTTCCTTGCAATATATTCTATTAACGAACATGTGAAAAATAAATCATTATCTTCTTGTGGCTCCCCCATTTTTCTTCATCCTTTCCAGTAAACATGTATTATAACTCTTTTGCCCCAACATATTTGATACAATTTAATGCCTTTTCTGTGCATAAAGCTATTTGATGTGTTGGATGCCTAAATTTTGCAAGTTCCCAAAAAGCAGCTCTTGTTATAGTTCCAGCCATTAAATCAGTTATGTAGTTATATACTTGGTCATCAGCCATTGCACCTATTACTATATCATAATCATGTTTTTCGCCACTTCTACACTTAATAATAAAATCTAACCATTCCTCTGTCATTACTGTAAATTCTTTTATTTTCAAACTTGAGTCTTCATTATATTCATATTCATTAATTACTGGTGTTTCATATTTTTTTGCCCATTTTATTGCTTGTTCTTCTAATATTGTACAATAAAAACCAACTCCAAAATCTTTAGCATATTTTCCTTCTTTTATTACTGGTTTTTCTACTTTACAATAACTTCCATGATATACTATTTGCAACTATTTTTCCTCCTTTCCAACTTTTATCATTTCACAAAAGTCAAACGACTTTCGTGATATTTACACATTTTTCAAATGACTTTTTGTGATATTTACACATTTTTCAAATGACTTTTTATTTTTTTATATTTTTGTTTTCCAAGTACCATTTTTTGTAGAACCTAATCTTTCAATAATACCTTTTTCTTTTAAAATCTTTATATTATATGATACACCATCTCTTGTAATATTAAGTCTTTTAGCCATTTCTTCTTGTGTAATACTTGGATTATTTTTAATTAAATCTACTAATTTTTCTTGTGTAGTTTCTTGTGTAGTTTCTTGTGTAGTTTCTTTTTGAGTTTTAATCATTCCATCTATTGTTTTACTAATAATCTTAAGCATAAATTCTATAAACTCTGTTGAATTTCCTTCTTTATTACATTTATCTATTACTTTATAATAATCATTTTGATATTTTTTTATCATACTTTCAATAGGTAAGTATTTAAAAAAGTCTTTCCAATTTGCTAAAATAGCAGTTTGCCATAATCTTGCTGTTCTTCCATTTCCATCACTAAAAGGATGTATAAAAACAAATTCATAGTGAAAAATGGAAGAAAGTATTAATGGATTTACAGTTTCTTTAGCTTTATTCATCCAATCAAATAGTTGATCTATTAATCTTGGTACCATTTTTTCTGATGGTGCTACAAATATAGTTCTGTTTCCATCTTTAACTTGTTCACCATGATTTCTAAATTTACCAGCATCATCTTCGATTAAAAACGTTAATAATCCATGTATTTTTTTTAGGTCTTTTACAGAATAAGGATTAACATTATCTAATTCATCATATGCTTTATATGCATTTTTAACTTCTTGTATGTCTTTTTGCTCTCCAATTACCATTTTTCCATTAATTACGTCTTCAACTTGAAATAATGATAGTTGATTATTCTCTATTGCTAGAGATGAATGAATAGACCTTATTCTTGATTTTCTTCTTAGCTCCGGATATCTATTTAAACTTTCAAAATAGTTTGCTTCTCCTATTTTTTCCATTATTTCTGAAACATAATTTAATATTTT
>JAFRFO010000055.1 GCA_017434295.1 Clostridia bacterium | reverse complement strand
CGGTCAAAGTAAACCCGGAACCATTTGACCGTTTTTTATTCATTTATCATTACTTGGCTTGGATCTAGTCCTAATTGTTGATAATATGATGAATAATCAACTGGTGGATCCATTGTTTCTGGTGTTTCATAGTCGATACCTTTTGTATCTACTGTTATAGATGTTATTTTTGGTGCATTAACTGGCGTACTCACTTCTGTTGCACCTTCTTTAGCCGTTACTTCTACTTCTTCAATTTTATGTACTACGTCCATTCCTTCTATTACTTTTCCAAATACTGCATATTGACCATATAATGAATTTGTATTATTTTCTGATTCTTTTGTTACAATAAAAAATTGGCTACTTGCTGTATCATAAGAATATGATGCTCTTGCCATTGCAAGTGTTCCTTCTTCTATTTTTAGTTCATTTGTAACATTGTTTTTATTAAATTCACCTTTTATTGTATATGCTTTTTTTTCTCCTCCTTCTTTTAAGTCACTTAAATTAGCATTTCCTTTTCCGTCTCCATTTTTATCTCCACCTTGAATCATGAAATCTTTTACTATTCTATGAAATGTTAAATCATTATAAAAGCCACGATTTGCTAATGCTATAAAGTTTGATACTGTTTCTGGCGCTACATCTGGATATAATTCCATTTTTATTGTTCCAAAGTTTTCAACTTCCATTGTTGCAACTGGATTTTCTGGTTTAAATGTTGCTTTTTTTATGTAACTTGCTACTACCACTCCTATTAATACTATTATTACAATTAATGCTATTCCCCAAATAATTTTGCTTGATTTACTCATTTTTTAACCCTCCTAAAATTTTTAAATTACCTTATAAAATTATATATTTTATTTAATATTAAAATAAAATATTATCAAATACAAATTGTTCTTGCATTCTTTTTAATGATTGTTTGATTGTTCTTGCTCTAACTTCTCCGATTCCTTCAACTTCATCTAAATGATCTATATCTGCTGCTAAAATATGTTGAAATGACTTAAAGGATGTTATTAGGTTTTCTACAATATGAGCTGGCATTCTTGGAATTTTATTTAGTATTCTATATCCTCTTGTATAAACACCAACTTCATCATAATTGTCAAAATTCTCATACCCTAGTATTTTAGCAATAAAATCTGAATTATTCAAGTCCTCATAACTTAGATTTGATAAGTTTTGAATTATATCTTCTGCAGTTGTCTTTTTCCTTTTCTTTACCATGTAATCTTTTATAATAAGTATTTCCTCTTCCTCAACATCACCAAGAAGTTCCTCTAACTGCATTCTAACAAGTCTTCCGTCGCTTCCAAGTTCTGAAATATTTGCTTCTATTTCTTTTGCAATATTCATAACCATTTCTGCTCTTTGAATTACTGTTATTACATTTTCTAGTGTTACTATATCATTAAATTCATATTCGTTCAATATATTTAGTTTATTATCAAATACTTTTTTATATCTTTCTAGAGTTTGTATTGCTTGATTTGCCTTGTTTAGAACTGTATCTGTGTTTTCTAATATATATCTTTCATTTCCTTTAAATATTGTTATTATGTTTCTTCTTTGAGATATTGATATAACTAGCTCTCCTGTTTGTTTTGCAGTTCTTTCAGCTGTTCTATGTCTTGTTCCTGTTTCTAAGGTTGGTATTTGATATGATGGTATTAATTGTGCGTTTGCAAATAATATTTTTTTAAAATCTCCACTTAAAACTATTGCTCCATCCATTTTTGCTAGTTCATATAGTTTTGATGATGAATAGTCTTCGTTTATTGTAAATCCGCCATCAACTATTTGCTTTATTACATCTAGGTTATCTGTAATTAGCAATAATGCTCCTGTTTTGGCTCTTAATATGTTTTCTAAACCATCTCTAATTGGTGTGCCTGGTGCAATTAGTTTAAGTATTTGAGATAACTCGCTTTCTATATTTCTTCTCATTACTCTCTCCAATCTTACTTAATTCCTGCTTTTCTTAAAGCTTCATTTACGTCTTTGACCCCTATTATATCTAATTTAAAACTTTCTTTCAAGACTTTTTTGTTACTTTCTGGAATTATGCAAGTTTTAAATCCTAATTTTTCTGCTTCTCTTAAGCGTTTTTCGATAAAATTTATTCTTCTTACTTCTCCTGTTAGCCCTACTTCTCCCATTAAAACCATATCTTTTGGTATTGGTAAATTCTTAAAACTTGATGCAGCGCAAAGTACTATTCCTAAGTCTATTGATGGTTCATTTATTTTTAAACCTCCAGCCACATTTAGGTAAACATCTTGACTTCCTAATGATAGACCTGCTCTTTTTTCTAAAACTGCAATTAATAATGCTAATCTATTATAGTCTATTCCATTTGCTGTTCTTTTTGGTATTCCAAACACAGTTTGCGTTGTTAATGCTTGAATTTCTATTAGCATTGGGCGTGTTCCTTCCATGCAGCATATTATGCATGATCCAGAAGGGTTTTCGTCATTTTCTGATATTAGTATATCTGACGGATTTAAGATTTCGCACATTCCTTCTTCTCTCATTTCAAACATGCCTATTTCGTTTGTTGAACCAAATCTGTTTTTTACTCCTCTTAAAATTCTATAAGAAAAATATCTTTCTCCTTCTATATATAAAACTGTATCTACCATGTGTTCTAGAACTCTTGGACCTGCGATGTTTCCATCTTTTGTTACATGCCCAATTATTATTGTTGTTATACTATTTTGTTTACAAATTCTCATTATTTGTGCTGTTATTTCTCTTACTTGACTTACACTTCCTGGTGCTGATGTTATTTCTTCAGAATACATTGTTTGAATTGAATCTATTATCACAAGTTTTGGATTTATATTTATTATTGCTTGATTTACTATATCTATATCTGTTTCGCCTAAAAACATAATGTCATCGTTTTTTATTCCTAATCTGTCTGCTCTTAATTTTATTTGTTCTGCAGATTCTTCTCCTGATACATATAACACCTTACCTTCGCCTTTTATTTTGTCACATAATTGAAGAATAAGAGTTGATTTTCCTATACCTGGTTCTCCTCCTAAAAGAGTTAATGAGCCTTTTACTAATCCTCCACCTAGTACTCTGTCTAATTCTCCAAATCCAGTTGATATTCTAATTGTATCTTTTGCTTCGTATGTGTTTAGTTTTTGAGGAATGTTTGTTGGTTTATCACTTTTTATGCTTGTGCCTTTTGTTTCTACTACCTTTTGCTCGAAAAAGCTATTCCAACTATTACATGCTGGGCATCTTCCTAGCCATTTTGATGATTCGTTTCCACATTCATTACATACAAATACTGTTTTTGATTTTGCCATGTATTTTTCCTTTCTTTTAACAAAGTTAAAAAAAGTATAGCATATTTTTTGTTAATTTGCTATACCTTTTTTAATTTAACTTTAAATTCTTACGCATTTTTCTTTTTTCTTAAAGTTACATCTTGGAATAAGAAATCATGAACTTTTTCCCATGTTATTTCTTGGTGTAAAAATTCATTAATTTCGTCTTCAACTTTTTGTTGATATGGTGTTAATACAACTTTTATTTCATGGTTCCAAGGATAATCTGTGAATAAAACTGCTTTGCATTTTGCCCAGAATCCTGTTTTTACTGGTAAATTAGATCCTGCATTTGCAATAGCATTTTCACCATTGTAGTTGTTTTCTCCATTGTTTGCTCCGTAATTTCCTTCTCCCATATGTCCAATTGTAACTCCACCAAATACTCCATTAACTTCTTTTATTTCTGCCATGGCCATTTCCTCCTTTGTATTCTTAAGAATTCATATTATTTATACTATATATTGGAAAGTTTTACAAGTGTTTTTGTGTTAAGTTTCATTTACATTTGTGTTACTAAATTGTTACCAAAATATTACAGAATATTTAGTAATTATAAAAAGTAATATAATAATTTTGCAATCCTTGGTGTCGCAATCTCCATATTAAAATTACTAGTATGTAGATTGCTCCAATCGCACTCACTTCGTTCGTTTGGTCGCTTACGCGGATTTTAAAATTATTATATTACTTTCTCATATTCTTCCATAAATTATACCATTCTCTATTTTATCACAATACACTTCTAACATTTGGTTTTCCAAATTTTTGTCTGATTTGCAATATACTAAAATATAATTTTGTGTGTGACCTTTATATAATCCTATTTTTTCTTCTTCAAATAATACTTTTACTGTTTTTCCTATTAATTGTTTATTGTATTCTTCTTCATTTTTGTTTGAAAGATCAATTAGTTTTTTACTTCTTTCTTCTTTGATATTTCCATCTATTTGATTTTTGTTTTTAGCAGCTGGTGTTCCTTTTCTTGGAGAATATTTAAATATATGCATTTTATAGAATTTGATTTCACTTAAAAACTTATATGTTTTTTCAAACTCTTCCTCTGTTTCTTCTGGGAAGCCAACTATTATGTCTGTTGTAAGTATTACATCATTGTATGTTTTTCTTAAAAGATTTACTATGTTTCTAAATTGTTCTGTTGTGTATCTTCTATTCATTCTTTTTAATGTTTCATCACAACCACTTTGTAATGATAAATGAAAATGATGGCATATTTTTTCTAGTTTTGTTAATCTATCTAAAAATTCTTGTGTAATT
>JAFRFO010000054.1 GCA_017434295.1 Clostridia bacterium | reverse complement strand
TTGATTATTCTCTATTGCTAGAGATGAATGAATAGACCTTATTCTTGATTTTCTTCTTAGCTCCGGATATCTATTTAAACTTTCAAAATAGTTTGCTTCTCCTATTTTTTCCATTATTTCTGAAACATAATTTAATATTTTATTTGTGATTTCATATGGTGGATAATTTTCCATGTAAAACCTCCATTTTTGATTCTTTCACATTTTCCAAAGGACTTTTATTCTTCTATGCCATATTTTGCTTTGTCGATTAGGTAGTTGTGTTTTACTTCATCTACTGATAAAGCCTTGTTATATATTTTTGCTGAATAAATTTTTCCATAAAACTTTTCTGCAACTCCACCACTTACTCCTGGATTTCCTCCTAAAACATATGGCACATTTGATGGTTTTATAACATTGTTTGCATAATTATCATCATTAATAGGCTCACCATTTATATAAAATGCCATTATATTTCCATTATAAGTAACTGAAACATCATAAATAGTATCTATACTAACTGTATAATCAGAAGCTAACGATTTATAAGCATCTTCAATATAAAATCTTCCTGCAATTTTCCTATTTGTCATAATTGCAATACTTCCTCCGCGCTCCTTCAACATTTGAAATTATTTCTTGTCTTGATGTTGGTAATTCTTTAATTGAAAATATTACATTTAACGTTGCATAATTATTATTTATCATTCCTATATTAACACTAGAAGTTGCATCTTCGAATTTAACATAATTATTTCCAATTGTAGTATTATTCATTACACCATCTCTACCATTCCCACTCAAATCTTTCCATACAGTTGTAGTGCTGCTATGTCCAGAACCAGTGTTGTTTTCTCCATCATACCAAACAAGCAAGCCATCTTTTATTATCTCGTCACCCATTTCGCTAACTTGTTCAGTTGTGCTAGTTACATACAATAATTTACCATCTTCAGTTTTCTTTTGTGTTTCATTATATGCTTCTCCTGTAAAATAGTTTACTACATAAACAGTTGTTGTTGTTGGGTCAGATGTTAAGCCTAGCTCTACTAGGTCTGAACCACTTAATCTATAATAATCTCTTTCTGGATCAGTTACACCATCAAAATCTAACATTTTCCATGTGATAGTTTCTGCTTGTGAAAGTCCTGTTACATCAATATTGCTTGATTTAACTACTGTTCCAATTAACAAACTTTCATCTTTTGTTAATTTATATTTTGAATCTCTTTCAGTTATTGCATGATGAACTTTATCAAGGTCTGTAATTAACTTGTTGTTATTCGCTTGGTCTACTCCTTGAATTGTTCCTGTAATTGTTATTCCTGCTAGTATTATTAATACTACTATTGTTACTATTAATGCGATTAATGTTATTCCTTTTTCCTTTTTAAACATACTCTTTCTCCTTAGTTATAAATTTACCCTTACTATATCATTTTTTCATAAGAAATACAACAAATTTACTTAAAAAAAAAATAGAAATTATATAATTTCTATTTTTTACAAGAAAATCCTTCCAAACTATTTATTTTTTCCCAATTTTATGCTATAATTATATTAGTTAGTAGAAAAGGAGTGTGTTTTTTATGTGGCAAATTTGGTTAATTGTTGCAGGCATATTTTTTATTGCTGAAATTTTTACAACAGGATTTTTAGTATTCTGGTTTGGTTTAGGCTCACTGTTTGCAATGATAACTAGCTTCTTTATAGATGATATTGTGGTTCAAACTACTGTATTTCTTATTACTTCTATAGTTTTCATATTTGCTACTAGACCACTTGTTAATAAATTTTTAAAAACTAAAACTGTTTCAACTAATGTATTTTCTGTTATAGGAAAACATGGAATTGTTATTAAAGAGCTTAATTCTGTTGAAGGAACTGGTCAAATTAAAGTAAATGGCGAAGTTTGGTCTGCAGATGAATTAAATGGTAACACTGTTCCAGAAGGTTCAAAAGTTGTAATAGTTAAAATTGAAGGTGTTAAAGCTATTGTTTCTGTTGTAAAATAGCCACTGCCTATTAATATAGTTTTTAGTATTTTATATATATATTTTTTTTAAAAGGAGGATTTAACAATGCCATTTTTAATTATTATTCTTGCTATCGTTTTAGTTATAGCATTTATGTCAATTAAAATTGTTAAACAATCTGAGGTTTATATAATTGAAAGATTAGGTAAATTTAGCAAAGTTGCTGATGCTGGTCTTACAATTATTCTTCCATTCTTTGACAGAGTACGTTCTGTTGTTAGCTTAAAGCAACAAACAATGGATGTTCCACCTCAAGGAGTTATTACAAAAGATAATGTTACAATTACTATAGATACTGTTGTTTTCTATCAAATAACAGATCCTGCAAAAGCAGTTTATGAAATTCAAAATTTAAAGAAGGGTATCGAATACCTTGCAATTACAACAATTCGTGATATCATTGGTAAAATGAACTTAGACGAAACATTCAGTTCAAGAGATGGTATTAACAATCAATTAAGAATTGTTCTTGATGAAGCTACAGACAGATGGGGTTGTAAAATAGACAGGGTTGAAATTAAAGATATCAACCCACCAGCAGACATTAGAGATGCAATGGAGAAAGAAATGAACGCAGAAAGAAATAAGAGAGCTCTTATCTTAGAATCTGAAGCTCAAAGACAATCTGCAGTTACTATTGCTCAAGGTAAAAAAGAAGCTGCTATCTTAGAGGCTGAAGCTGATAAAGAAGCTAGAATTAGAAGAGCTGATGGTGAGGCTCAAGCTATTAAAGCTGTTGCTGAAGCAAAAGCTAAAGAAGTTCAAATGGTTTATGATGCTATGAAAAAGGCAGACCCTACTGATAAATTAGTTCAACTTAAATCTTTAGAAGCTCTTGAAGAAGTTGCTAAGGGTGATGCTAATAAAGTATTTATTCCTTTCGAAGCAACTAGTGCTTTAAGTTCTCTTGGAGCTATTAAAGAAGTTTTAAAAGATGATAAGAAAAAATCTGATAAATAATATTTCTACAAAAAGCTAGATTAAATTCTAGCTTTTTTATTATAAACCAAGGTGAATCATTACAGTAATATTACAAAAATGTTGCAAAATTATTACAAATATGGTATAATTAAATTGTACTAAAGTTAAGTACCAAAAAAGAGGTGGTTAAAATGTCAATATTTACAATTTTATATATACTAATATTTGTAATATTTTCTTTAGTTGCTTATGCTGTTTTACAGATAAAATTATTTGGTATGAATGTAAAAGACTTTTGGAGCTTTATTGAAGCTAACCAAATGTTAGATAAATTATATAATTATTCAAAGAAGTATGAAAAAATGACTTCTCAAGAACAAATTATTTACTTGGTAGAAGCAGAAAAAGTATTTGATGCTTTTGAAAAAGTTCCTAATACTTTATGGGAAGAAGAATATGACAAATATAGTGAAGTTTTATCTAAATATAAAGATATTAAAATGTTAAGATGGACTTCTAATTAAGATTTAAAATATAAAAAAGAGAACCAGAGATATCAAATACCTCTGGATTCTTTTTTACTTTACAAACTCATTGAGAATCCCCCAAATGATTTTGTGACTTCTTGGAATGTAAAGCGTTTTGTACTCTCCGTCAAACATCTTCAATACAACGAAAGGAACATCTAATTCGACATTTCTGTCTTCATAGATTAAGACGGACTCAGTCTCGGGAATTGCTTCTATAAACCGTGAAGCTATCTGATTGTTTTTGGTATAGTTTCTCTTCAAACTAAACATCAAATCCAAAAAGTTGTCACGGTCGATGTCATGCATGATAGCAATGTTCCCTCTCACTATTGTGAGTGAGATATGTTTTAAATCTCTCATGTTCACTCCTCCTTATAGAAACTTGACTTAGTTGGTTCTTTCGGAGGCATAAAAGATTTTTTACCTCCGAAATTCTTCGAAAGGTATTTACTAAACCTTTTACTTGTATTATATTAACATACTTTAAAAAATATATCAAGTAAAATAGAAAAAAAACGGTCAATTGGTTCCGGGTTTAAATTGACCGTTTTCTAATTAGTCTTCTTCATATACTTTTGGTTCGTTTAATCCTTTTGCCGTTAAGTTTATTCTTCCTTGATCATCGATATCTGTAACTTTTACAGTTACTTTATCTCCTACTTTGAATACATCTTCTATTTTGTTTATTCTTTCATTTGATATTTTAGAAATATGTAATAATCCTTCTTTATCTCCAAATCCTAAATCTACAAATGCTCCAAATGCCATTAATCTTGTTACTGTTCCTAGATAGATGCCTCCTACTTCTACTTCACGTACGATGTCTTCTATCATTTCTAATGCTTTATTTGCTTGTTGGCTATCTTGTGAATAGATAAATACTTGTCCATCTTCTTCGATGTCAATTTTAACTCCAGTTTCATCAATAATCTTATTGATTACTTTTCCACCTGTTCCTATAACGTCTTTAATCTTTTCTACTTTAATTTTTGTATTTACTATTTTTGGTGCGTAGCTTGACAATTCTGTTCTTGGTTTATCTATTACTGGAAGCATTATGTCATTTAATATATGCATTCTAGCTTTTTCAGTTTTTTCAAATGCTTCAGCGATTATATCATATGTTAAACCATCACATTTAATATCAACTTGTATTGCTGTAATTCCTCTTTCTGTTCCTCCTACTTTGAAGTCCATATCTCCAAAGAAGTCTTCTAAACCTTGAATATCAACTAACATTACATAGTCGTTATCATCATTTGGATTTGTAACTAATCCTGTTGAAATTCCAGCAACTGGTCTCTTAATTGGTACACCTGCATCCATTAACGCTAAAGTGCTTCCACAGATACTTGCTTGTGATGTTGATCCATTTGAAGATAATACTTCTGAAACAACTCTTATTGCATATGGGAATTCTTCTTTTGATGGTATTACAGGAACTAATGCTTTTTCTGCTAAAGCTCCATGTCCTACTTCTCTTCTTCCTGGTCCTCTTGATGGTCTTGCCTCTCCTACACTGTAGCTTGGGAAGTTATAATGATGGATATATCTTTTTGATTCTTCCATATCAATTCCGTCTAATTTTTGTTCTTCAGATACCATTCCTAATGTTGCAACTGACATTACTTGAGTTTGTCCTCTTGTAAATAATGCACTACCATGTGTTCTAGGTAATAATCCTACTTCACATGATAATGGTCTAATTTCATCTAATGCTCTTCCATCAACTCTTTTATGTTCATTGAATATCATTTCTCTTACACACATTTTTTCTACTTTATAAATTGCTTCTCCTAAATCTGCTTTATGTGCTTCAAATTCTTCTTCACCAAATTTTTCTGTATAAGCTTCTTCAATTTTTGCTGTTAATTCATCAATGTTATTATCTCTTACAGTTTTATCTTCTTCTTGAACAGCTACTTTCATTTCTTCTTTGTAATTATCGTTTACAAAATCGTATACATCATGATCAACTTCGAAGGATTTATATTCAAATTTTGGTTTTCCAATGTCAAGCTGAATATCTGATATAAATTTACAGATTTTTTTAATTTCTTCATGTGCTGTTTTTATTGCTTGTAACATAACATCGTTTGGAACTTCGTTTGCTCCTGCTTCTATCATTGTTATTTTGTCTTGAGTTGCTGCTACTGTTAATGTTAAATCTGACACTTCTCTTTGAGCTTCTGTTGGATTTATTATAATGTTTCCATCTACTAAACCAACGTTAACTGCTGCTGTTGGTCCTCCAAATGGTATATCTGATATCGCAAGTGCTGCAGCTGCTCCTATCATTGCTGCTACTTCTGGTGAATTATCTTGTTCAACACAAAGTACTGTAGCAACTACAACTACGTCATTTCTAAAATCCTTTGGAAATAATGGTCTTAATGGTCTATCTATTGCTCTCGATGTTAATATTGCTTTATCTGTTGGTTTTCCTTCCCTTTTCATAAAGCTTCCAGGGATTTTTCCAACTGAATATAATTTTTCTTCGAAATCTACTGATAATGGGAAAAAGTCTACTCCTTCTTTTGGTTCTTTTGAAGCAGTAACATTTACCATTACTACTGTATCTCCATATCTTACTAATACGCTTCCATTTGCTAATCCTGCTAATTTTCCTGTTTCTATTACAAGTTTTCTACCTGCTAATTCTGTTTCATATGTTTTAAACATTTTTTACCTCTTTTCCGTTCATAAATATACGAACTTAATTTTCTTATTTAATTTGATTTTTTTAACACCTTTGTTATTAGCTTAAAATTAGATTGTAACCTCTATAATACCTTAGTTTTTCTAATGCATTATACAAGCTACTTTTCTAACTTTTAAGCTAACTCTAATTCCCATAAAAAGCCCGTGCTTTAGCACTGGGCTTTTTACAAAAAATACTTATTTTCTTAAATCTAATTTTTCTACTATATCTCTATATCTTTGTAAGTCTTTTCTAGATAAGTAGTTTAATAAGTTTCTTCTTTTTCCAACCATTTTTAATAAGCCTCTTCTTGAGTGGTTGTCTTTTTGATGAACTTTTAAGTGTTCTGTTAACTCATTAATTCTTTCTGTTAAAAGAGCTATTTGAACTTCTGGTGAACCAGTATCGTTTGCTTCTCTTTTATATGTAGAAATAATTTCTTGTTTTCTTTCTTTTGTCATAATATACACCTCCTATATTTTTTATCTCCTTAAACCGAGCTTTAGCATAGGTGTTTTTCTAAAAGCTAAGTATAAGGTTTTGCTTTTTTGCAGTACTATTGTACTATAATTTCCCAAAAAATGCAATAGTTTTTGATAAACTTTTGAATTTCTAGAAAAATGTTTATTAACAATATTTATTTTTTTTAGATTTTTCCTTCAAAAAATAAGCAGTATTTTTAAATACTAAAAATTTATATCTTCTTTTTTATATTGTTTAGGCTTTAAACCAAATCTTGATCTCATATAATCTAGTGTTAAAACAATTAATATTAGCAATACTAAACT
>JAFRFO010000053.1 GCA_017434295.1 Clostridia bacterium | reverse complement strand
TATATATTACTTTTTTCACTTGATTTTGCTGTAATTTTTATTTTTATTTTTTTACATTTCCTAGTATATATGTTTTTGGTTTTTTAGTCAAGGTTATTTAGTAAATTTGACTAGATATTCTAATATAAAATATTTTTTATATTAATCGAGTAAAGAATACATAATTATTTATTTTTACTCTCAATATAAAAGAGCAGAGCTGTTACACTCTGCTCTCCTGTTTAGCCTTCCTCGCTGTCTATGAGAATCATGGGCTCATACCAGTCGAGGTCATAATGTTCTTTCCCGCTAAGTGGTGTAGACTTTAAGGGTTCAAATATCACCTCGTGAGGTTTTGACCCCATTTTCTCAAACTTGACCAGCCTACCACTAACGAGTGCCAACATGCCAGGCTTAAGCATGTTAACATTTTCCTTTGTAATTTGCATGAAAAATTATCCCTCCTGCAAATTTTGACGTGCCGTGATACATGACATATCGCGACCTTGGTTAAAAATGGATCATCCTTGTCCATCATTATTTATTATAGCATAATTTTTATTTTGTTGCAAATTTTGTATTGTTTTTATGTATTTTAATCCCAGTATAACTTAATAATTTACTTTTTAAAATACAAAAAACCACCTTCGGTGGTTTTTTTGTTTGGTGGCTCGAAGTGGAATCGACCCACTGACACGGGGATTTTCAGGCCCCTGCTCTACCAACTGAGCTATCGAGCCAAATAATATTTTATTATAAAAAAATGGCGACCCGGAACGGGCTCGAACCGTCGACCTCTAGCGTGACAGGCTAGCGTTCTAACCAACTGAACTACCGGGCCAAATATTTATAAAAAAATGGTGGTCGCTATAGGGCTCGAACCTATGACCCCCTGCTTGTAAGGCAGATGCTCTCCCAGCTGAGCTAAGCGACCATTTTCCTATCGACGTTTTTTAGTATACTAAATTTTTTACATCTTGTCAATACTTTTTTTAAAAAAAATCAAAAAAAGCGGTTATACCGCTTTTTTTAGTACATTCCATTCATTGCAGCTGGCATCCCATCATCTTGTGCTGTATGGCAACTACAATTTTTTTCTGGTGCATCTGTAACTAAACTTTCTGTTGTTAATACCATAGATGCAATTGATGCTGCATTTTGTAATGCACTTCTTGTAACTTTTGTAGGATCTACAATTCCTGCTTGTTTCATATCTACATATTCTTCTTTATATGCGTCAAAACCAGTACCTGTTTTAGCTGTTTTAACTTTTTCTACTATCACAGCTGGCTCTAAGCCTGCATTTATAGCTATTTGTTTAACTGGTTCTTCTAATGCTTTTAATATTATTTGAGCACCTAATTTTTCACCATTTTCTAAGCTATTTGTTAATTCTTGAACTTTTGGAATTACATTTATTAAAGCTGTTCCACCACCTGCAACTATTCCTTCTTCAACTGCAGCTTTTGTAGCAGATAAAGCATCTTCTATTCTTAGTTTCTTTTCTTTCATTTCTGTTTCTGTTGCTGCTCCAACTCCGATTACTGCTACTCCTCCAGCAATTTTTGCTAAACGATTATGCAAGTTTTCTTTATCATATTCACTCTTTGTTTCTTTTATTTGTGTTTTTATTTGTGCTACTCTTTCTTCTATTTTGGCTTTATCTCCTAAACCATCAACTATAATTGTGTTTTCTTTAGATACTTTTACTTGTTTTGCTTGACCTAACTGAGATATTTCTACATCTTTTAATTCTAATCCTAAATCTGCTGTTATTACCTCTCCTCCTGTTAGTATTGCAATATCTTCAAGATTAGCTTTTCTGTTATCTCCAAATCCTGGTGCTTTAACAGCTACTACATTTAATACACCTCTTAGTTTATTTAATATTAATGTAGATAATGCTTCTTGTTCTATATCATCACATATAATTAATAATTTTCCAGATTGTTGCATTAAGTTTTCTAATAATGGTAATATTTCTTGGATGTTACTTATTTTCTTATCTGTTATTAATATATATGGATTATCTAAAATCGCTTCCATTTTTTCTGTATCTGTTACCATATATGGAGATACATATCCTTTATCAAATTGCATTCCTTCAACTACATTTAATTCTGTATTTGAAGTTTTTGATTCTTCTATTGTTATTACTCCATCTTTTGATACTTTTTCCATAGCATCTGCAATTAAATTTCCTATTTCTTCATTATTTGCAGATATACTTGCAACTCTTGCAATATCTTCTTTTCCTTTTATCTCAGAGCTTAATGTTTTTAGTTCTTCTACAGCTACTGCTACTGCTTTATCCATTCCTCTTTTAACTGCCATTGGTTCAGCTCCTGCAGCAACATTTTTTACTCCTTCTTTTATCATGCTTTGAGCTAAAACTGTTGCTGTTGTTGTTCCATCTCCAGCAACATCATTTGTTTTTGTTGATACTTCTTTTACAAGTCTTGCTCCCATGTTTTCATATTTGTCTTCTAATTCTATCTCTTTTGCTATTGTAACACCATCATTTGTAATAAGTGGTGCTCCATAGCTTCTATCTAATACAACATTTCTTCCCTTTGGTCCTAATGTTACTTTTACTGTGTCTGCTAATTTATTAACTCCTTCTAATAAAGATTTTCTAGCATCTTCGCCAAATTTAATTTGTTTTGCCATAATATATCTCTTCCTTTCTAATTATTTTTAAATTTATTCTACAATAGCTAAAACGTCTTCTTGCTTCAAAATTATATAATCTACGCCTTCATATTTTACTTCTGTTCCAGCGTATTTGCTAACTATAACGTTGTCACCTCTTTTTACACAAACAGGTTCAAGTTTTCCATCTACCATTTTACCTGGTCCTACTTCTATAACTTCTGCTATTTGTGGTTTTTCCTTTGAGCTCCCTGCTAAAATAATTCCACTTTTGGTTGTTTCCTCGCCTTCTTTCATTTTTATTAATATTCTGTCTTCTAATGGTTTTATCATGCTAAATTACCTCCTTTAAAATTTATATTAGCACTCTTTCGTGTCGACTGCTAATAATTTATACCCATTTGATTAAAAAGTCAAGTGTTTTTATAAAAAATTTTCCATATTTTATAAAAAAAATTCACATATTTATTATATGTGAATTTTAATAAATTAGAACTCTTTAGCTGCCCTAACTAGTCCAACAAATAATGGTGCTGGATTGTTTGGTCTTGATTTTAATTCTGGATGGAATTGACCTGCAATAAAGTATGGATGTACATTTTTACTTATTTCTACTATTTCTACTAAATGTCCATTTGGTGATGTTCCAGAACATATTAGCCCTGCATTTTCTAATCTTTCTCTATAGTCATTATTATATTCAAATCTATGTCTATGTCTTTCACTTATTTCATTTTTTCCATAAACTTCTTCAGCTAGTGTTCCTTCTTTTATAATACATGGATATGCTCCAAGCCTCATTGTTCCACCTTTTTTGTCTATTCCTTTTTGTTCTTCCATTATATGAATTAATAGATTTTCTCCATTTTCATCAAATTCTTCTGAATTTGCATCTGTTATTCCTAAAACATCTCTTGCATATTCAACTACAGCCATTTGCATACCTAAGCATATTCCTAAAAATGGTATTTTGTTTTCACGTACATATTTTATTGTTTGAATTTTTCCTTCTATACCACGATTTCCAAATCCTCCAGGAACAACCACTGCTTTTATTCCTTCTAGTTTTTTTGCTACATTTTCACTATTTATTGTTTCTGAATCTATTAGTTTTACTTTAACTTTTACGTCATTTGCAAATCCTGCATGATATAAGCTTTCTATTACTGATATATAGGAATCTTCAAGTTTAATGTATTTTCCAACAATTGCAACTGTAACTACATTATCTTTGTCAATATTTCGTATTCTTTCAACTAATGCTTCCCATTTTGAGTTATCTGGAATATACTTATCTAATTTTAAATGATTGCATACTTCTTTTGCTAATCCTTCTTCTTCAAGCATTAATGGTACTGCATATAAACAATCTGCTGTTTTGTTTTGTATTACACTTGATTTTCTTACATTACAAAATAATGATAGTTTTTCCCTTACAGTATCTGGTATATCTTGTTCTGTTCTACAAACCAATATATCTGGCTTAATACCAAGACTTTGAAGTTCTTTAACAGAGTGTTGTGTTGGTTTTGATTTTATTTCATTTGAACCATAAATATATGGTAAAAGTGTTACATGAATATATAGCACATCTTCTGGATTTTTTTCTAATCCTACTTGACGAATCGCTTCTATTATTGATAAACCTTCTATATCTCCAACAGTTCCACCAACTTCTGTTATAACTATGTCTGTATCTGTGTTTTCAAAGCTATATATTCTTTCTTTTATTTCATTTGTAATATGAGGAATTACTTGAACTGTTTTTCCCAAATAATCTCCTCTTCTTTCTTTTTCAATTACTGATGAATATATTTTTCCCATTGTAACTGATGAATC
>JAFRFO010000052.1 GCA_017434295.1 Clostridia bacterium | reverse complement strand
ATACTCATAATTTAAATTGTTATCAGTTTTTTCTGCATCAATATTAACATTTTTTGATTGATTTGTGATACTATCATAATTTGCAAAATATAATTTTGGATAATAATAATTTGTACCAGCATCATTATCCCCTTCTAAAGGTTCTAGTGTTCTTTTTTCTAGGTCTAAATTTAATACTCCCTGTAGATTTCCTAAATTTCCATCTACATTTTCATCAAATTTATATGTTGGCATATAATACTGATTATTGCTATTATTTGCAATATAAATAGATTTCTCTGTAACAACTTCCTCATTTAATGTATTTGGTATTACTGAACAACCATTATATATTTTTGAACCAATTGGCATACCTTGTAAAAAGCTTATTACTGTAGCATTATTCATTATATTATTCCACTCTGTTTCTTTTAACTCTGGCATTTGGAAATCAGTCCATACTTCATTTCCATTTTCATATTTAAAGTGATTGAAATTTTTTATTGCTATTGATAGATTTTTTTCTATTGTATATCTTATTACTGCTAATCTATGTTCATTAAAATTAGATGATGGTTCTTCTATTCCAGTTGTATCAAATATTATAGTTTCTTTATCTCCATATTTTAAAAACTTTTCATCTATTCCACCTTGAAGTTCTTTTGTTGTTCCATCTTCATTTACATCATAATCTATAGCATTTTTTAGTTTTAAATTGCGTAATCCATAACCACCTTCAGATACATCTTTTAATACTTTTTCTGTAAAGTCTGCAGCATCTTTATAATAATAAAATGCTGAATAATCATAATTAGTATCAAAAACTTTTGTGCTATCATATATCTTTCTTCCATTTATTATTTGAAACCATTTATTCTTAATATTTCCATTAGAATCTGGTTTATCATCATAATACCATTTGGTTCCATTTATTTTGTGATATTTATACAATGCATCAGTAGTAACATTACTACCAATATACTCTTGTAATATATTTTCAGGTCCGATTTCAATACGATTATAGTTAAGTGTATGATTTGATTCATTAATATCACTAATTCCACTTATTAGATAGCCTGAGTCATTTACAAATTTTCCATTAATCATCCCTTGGATAGTTATGTAATTATCTAAAGAATATGAAATAACAAAATCATCACCATTTTGAGGACAATTTTTATATCTACAACTGTATGAAATAAATGGAGTAACTCCATAAAGTATATCACCATCTTGGAATGATGATGGTTGTGCTCCAATACTTCTAGCGTCCTCTGTAGAAAGATAATCTTTAGTTGTTAATGTATTTGTAAATTTAGAATAAATATAATATCCATCATACATAGTAAATACTAAAGCTGGTACATAATCTTGTAATGCTTCTTTACTATAACCTTGCATATCTAAATTGTGAGCTAATGAATTAAAAAAAGCATTAGCTGAAGCATTAATATGTTCCATTTGTACTTGTTCATTAGAAGATAAATCTTCTTCAAATTCATTTGATTGATATGCTTTTACTGTATCAAAAGTTGCCGAATTTAATTTTTGATCATAAGATATTTGCATATTTAATGTATCAGAACGTGTATCTATATATTTATTTAAAACTACTGCAATAGGTAGAACTATAATTATAAATATTATTGCTAGTTTTTCTAAACTCATAATAAAATCTCTTTCCTTTGTTTTTTAAAAGGCTTGTAATTTACATCACAAGCCTTCTATAAAATTATTTTAATAAACTGTTGCTGTAGCAGATGCATAATTTGTTGTTATATCACCATTTGGTTGTGCCATTGTTGGATTAGTATTATAAACAGTTGCTTTAATTGTGTCATCTTTTTCTAATTTAAATGATCCATAAAGACGTATTCCTTCATCGATATCTTTTTGAAAATATCCAACATATCCATTTTCACCATTCTTTTTACTATTGGTAATTGATGCCTTTTTTTCACTATTTTCATCTAATCTCCAAACCTCAATTTCTACTACATAATTATTTTGGGATGGAAGTCTCATTTTAAGATGATCAATATCTTCTTGAGTAATTTCCCATTTCTTTGCAGCATCATTAACGAAGTTACTTACTTCTGTTTCTGAGACATCTTGCGACATTTTATCTACTTGTTGAGCTGTAAATGCTAAAGGAACTCCAACTAATAATACTACTGCTATTATTAATGCAATTATTATAGAAAAATCACTATTCATATTTCTCCCTCCTTTTACCTAAATAATGCTAATTTATTTCAGTATATGTAATAACTCTTTTTTCGGTTTTATTGACATTAGGTGAATCATTTCCGCCTTCTGTTTCTTCTTGGTAATATACTCCTACATCTTCTTCAAATTTTTCGTATTTTATTTTATTATATAAACCCTCTGCATTAAATTTATTATCTTGATGAAGAGTGTTATTTATTTTTTTAAAATCATCATAACTAATTGATAATTTTTGTGCTAATTCCCTTTGGTCACTTTCTCTTGTAACTTCTCCATACAATATATAATATATAAATAACTCTTTTGTATCCTTTGATAAACTTGCTCCTGTTTCTAAATCTATATAATTAACAGGTTCTTCTTCTCCAAATGAATTAATCTTTGTATATAAATTATATCCATTTGGAAATACAATTTTAAAGTTATAATATATACTCCTATATATTGCAGGAACTATTGATTCAGCACCTACACGCCTTTTTGTTGATTTACTTTCTTCAACCCATGTTGTTATATATTCTCTATCTATATTTGTTACTATAGCATCTGAACTTTCTCTTGCTTGACTAAAAGAATTTATTGTAATGGACAATGCAGTAACAAATATTAATACCCATGCGGCTATTTTTAATGCCTCAGCTGCATTTTCCATTGTTTATGCCTCCTTTATTAGTTGAATGTTCCTGTAACAGTTATTTCTGTTACAAAACCTTTGTCTTTCCCTGAAGTACCATATGTACAATCTATTGTATACATTTCACCATTTTTTACATCTGAAGCCTTTGAAAGAGTTGTTGCACTTCCTGTTCCAGTCTTCTTTTTAAGAGAAACTTGGTGATTTTCTCCTCCATTTGTTTGTGCTGCATTACTAGCATTTACAGAACTTATTAATTGTCTAACATTTGAACCAGATACGTTTGTTCCTTCATATCTTGTAAATTGAGAATTAAATGTTTCTATCTCTCTTGCAGTTAAAGCAGTTTCTCCAGAGTCTGCTACTCCTTGTCCTTGTTGTAAAAGTACAACACCTAATGTAATTAATACTATTGCGATTAATATAGCACCCGCAATAATTAGTGCTTTTGAAGCGTTTTCCATATCTTCATTTCCTCCTTTTAACTTTTGTTTTTTATTTAATCTTATCAAATGTATATTGATAAATTATAATAACATAGTTATTTTGTTATTTGTTCAAATAACATATATTTTATCTTACCTGTACTTTCGTGATATTCTACTTTTGTACATTTAAATGTAATGATTCCATAATAGGAAACAAAATTCTGTATTTTATTATTATAAATTGTTTCCATAGAATATGTTCTATCATTATCTAACATTTTAATATCTATTTTTATTGAATTATTGTCATTATTTATATAATTATTTTTTTCATCTAATTCTACTTCATTTTTGAAATTATTATCTGTTGCTTTATTAATAATAGTTGCAAGTTCTGTTCCGCTTATTTCTTTACCTATATAGCTTTCAAAAAATTGATTTTCTTTTTTTATTTTATTTTGCTTATTCTGATAATCAATTACTAAGTATGCAACACCAACAACAATAATTATTATAATAACAAAAAAAATTGCAAGTTTTTTCATAATTCTTCCTTAATTATAACATTATTATATTTTTTTTTCAAGTATTAAAATTTAATTTTATTATATTTTTTTATTATAATTTATATATATTTTTTATTTTATTTTTATTATATTTCAAATTAATTAATTTTCAGTAAATATAATCTTATTAACCAAACTGGTATTATCATTTATTACTACCTTTGCAGTATATTTTTTTAATACGAGTGTTGGTCCTTTTTGAGCATTAAGTGGTTCCATTTCCATATAATTGCCATTAGATATTCCCTTTATTGCAGTTTGAAAATCTGACGAATTATCAATTCTTGAATTGCCCAAATATACAGAAATAAAATAGTTATCCTCTTGTGGCTCTGTTAAACCATAATAATGATTATTATCATTTGCCATATTTATAACTGTATTAATATCATATATTGTTAAATTTGTTTGTCCATCATACTTTAGATATTTATTATTAAAATCTTGTATTTGACCTAATTCAATTTGTTTTTGAACTGTATCAGCAGAAGAACGATATGTAGTATATAAATATACAGCCCAACTAAGTATAATTATTCCAATTAGAACTCCTGCAGCCATTAGCAAGGCTTTTGACGCATTCTCCATTTCTACTGACTTTCCTTTCTTAGCCTTTGATATTTTATCTATCAAATGGCACAAATTTAATTAATGAATTTTTTAAATTCCTCCTGTAAACTTAAAGTACATTGATTTTATTCTACCTGTGTTTTGATTATATTCTATTCCTGATCCACCATTTTCTCCTTCACATTTAAAATATGCTCTTTTAAACTGTACATATTCATTATACAAATTTACTTTTCCTCTTAATGAATTTTCATCATCTTCTTTTAAATAATCATTCCATAGTTTTTTTAACTCATTATCACTTAATGATGTATTATTATTTTTGTATAGTTTAAAAACATTTTGTCCAAATACAATGTTTACATTATAAAAAATTTTCATTTTTTCGCTTGTATCAAGTTTTTCAAAACTTTCATCACTAATAAATATTTTATCATAAGCTTTAACTAAATCATTTATAACTGTTTCATCATATATAAACTTATTAGTATCATGATCTATGTTTATAACTTCAATTTCGTTATTTTTTAATCTATCAATTTGGGTCAATATATCTTGTAAAGGGGATCCTACAGCATTTAATACATATTTATTTTCAGTAAATAATTCATTACCTGTCCCTCTTGAAAAATCCGCTTTATTTCCCGAACTATCTGTTAAATCAATTGTGATTGTAATTGGTTCATAGCTGTCATTTCCTTCTTGAGCACCAGTTGCAGATGATTTTCTATAGTTATAATCATCAACTTTTTTTAATAGCGAAATAAGTTCATTTCCTTTAACATCATTTCTGTTATATCCATCATATTGCTTATTAAATGCTACTACTTGTTCTTGAATTTTTATAGTATCTTCATTTTCTTGAAAAGAGGTTAAGTCATTTAGCATAAGCATAAACATACTTATGATGATAATGGAAATTAGAACTCCACCAGCCATTACTAAAGCTTTTGACGCATTTTCCATAATAACTTAAACCTCCTTGCTTTATATTTTTCCATTTGACATAGATTGGAATGAGCTTCCCATACTTGTAAATCCTACAAATACCAATGGTACTATTAGGTAGCCTACAAATAAGCTAACCATAGGAGTAAATCCTATTGCCTTTCCAATTAATGCTTTTCTTGATATTAATCTATTATTTGATTCTTTACGTTTTTCTTGGTAATAATCTCTTTCTGAATCTAATTCATCAAATGCATCTCTAATTGGTATTTTTTCTACTGCTGCTTGCAAGCTTTCAACAATTCTAATAAATTGTTGATAAGTTACTGCATTTTTCATTTCTTCTAAAGCTTCCCAAGCACCAGCTTCGTAGTTATTAACACATTGCGTTATTACTGGTTTAAATATGTTTGCATATCGTTCTAGCCATTCTAGTATTATTTCAACATTAACCCTTTCAATTCTCATTAGCATTAATATAATTGTTTGGAATTGCATTACCTCGTCTTCCATTTCTAGTTGACGCATTTTTACTTGGAAGAATAGTAACCATATTGGGAACATATAACCAATTATCGCAAATACAAATGCTATTAATAATTCATACCATTGTAAATATTCATTTTTTATTACTTGTAATTTGTTATATATTTGTTCTGCATTTTTTGCTATTTCTTCATCAGTTGCATCTGTGAAATCTGTTGATCTTTTTAAAACATTTTCTATTTGTTCTTTTTGTATGTCTTTTTGCCTTCTAAACATATCTAAGTATTTATTATGCAGTTCAGTTACTTCCATTGCTGATTTTTTGTCTTTTTCAGATAATCCTGACACCAGATCGTAGTCTGCCGTTGGCTCATTATATACAAAATCCACTTCTATTACATGTAGCTCAGTTAATAATACTATTGATGCTAAACATGTTACTATTGCAAGCATTACCCTATTTGTATATAGCCACTCTATTTTTAATGGAGAAGCAGATTCTTTAAGCATTTGGCTTACTTTTTTATGTTCTTTTGTATTTTGCTTTGGTAAAAATAAATCAATTATTTTTTTAAATACTTTTAATCCATATACCTTTTTTTGCCATGGATTTTCCGTATTCTTTGTGTTTATATTTGTTGACCCATTGTCTTTTAATTTTCTAACAAGTGTATATGAAATAAATGTTAGAACTAAAATGACTATTTGCATAATCATTCCACTTCTTCCATTATACCAACTTTCTGTAAAGGAGAAGTTGCTTGTTGCCCAATTTTTTAATGGTTCTAATAGTAAAACTGGTGCAACTGCTATAAATGCTAAACTTTGGAATACATAGTTTAATTTATCTCTTTTTAAAATTTCTAATTGCATCTCTTGTGTTATATTGTTTACGTTTTTTAAATATAAAGATGCACCATCTATTTTTCTATCTCCAAATTCTTTTGTTAAGTATGAGATTCCGGCAAATTCCTTTAAAAAGCTGTTTGGAGCAATATCGTAATATTTTTCTAATTCATTTTCTGGGTCATCTGAAATTAGTATTTCATATATTTTTTCTCCTTGTGCTGATACAACCCTTTCGTCATCTTGTGATACTTGGTAAATCGCTTCTTCTACCATGTTGTATTCATGGTAGGCATGTCTTATTTCTGAGAAGAATTCTATTTGCTCTTTTAACATTTTGTCATCAATTTTATCAACTTGTCCGTCAATTAAAGTATCTAACATAAATAATTCAAATAGCAATAATATAAACATTAATAATGTGTTTGAATGTGTAATTATTATTGTTAAAATTGCTATTGGTAGTATTATCAATAACATTCTTGTTAATATTTTAGAAGATTCTCTTCTTGTTATGTATTCATCATCAATGTTTATTATTTCAAGTCTTCTTCTTAGTTTCATTAAATATCTTTTTATAAAAGGTATTTTTATATATGATAAGTAAAGCTTTTGATACAATACTTCTAATGAAAAATTATTTTCTTTTGTTCCTTTTTGCAATCTTTGTATTCTTTTATATTCTGATGTAGTCATTCTCTTTTTTAATCTTAAATATAAGATTACAATAACTGCAAGTATTGCAACTGCCACACCTATTATAATGTATAATATTTGGTTAGACACTTAAATCTCACCTCCAAGCTAAATAATTTTTTTTGCTGGTCTTCCTCTTCTTCTTGGTGTTACTTGGGTATTACTTGATACTGTCACAGTTTCAGTATTTCTTGCTTTGTTTCCCCAATGTCTTTCTATAAATTTATCAAAACTCTCTGCGTCTGTTTCATCCATGTTGCTTCTCATTTCTCTTATGTTTTGTGCTGTTATTGGATTTGTTATTACATATTCTCCATCAACATATTCTAATATATTTCTATAAATATATAATTGTCTATCTGTTGTTTTTGTAAAGAAATGTGTTGCATTATCGAAAAATTTATCAAATTTTCCTTCTAATGTTGTTTCGTTTCTATGATCAAATGTATACTCGTTTTTATCTTCAACTGGTATACATTCTGTAACTCTTTCTACATATCTTTTTCCTCTAAAGTCTTTTGTTAAGTGAATATCAAAGTTAAGAACTGATACAACTTGTTCTTCTGCTGTTTTTTCGTTTTTGAATACTCCTGTTCTTAACATTGAGTTTCTTAATGCTGTAACTAAGTTAGGAAATGTTTTTGCGTGGTGTGTAAATAATGTGAATTTAGATGCAACCTGTGCTGCTTGTATCATCCATGATGCTACGGGGTCTGTTGCAACCTCACCTATAATATTTACAGAACCATCTGTTTTCTTTTGTACGTCTAATCCTTCTTGTCCAGATATTGTATCTGTTTCACGGAAGGTTAAGATATTTCTTGTTGGATAAATTCTTCTTAAGTGAAGCTCAAATGCAGTTTCTTGAACACGTATATTCATTGTGTCATATATATTTTCTATCATTCCCATAAGCATTGTTGTTTTACCACAACCTTGCTCACCTGTTATTGAAACAATTCTTGCTCCTTTTACTAAATATTTTAGTAATTCTATTGATTCTAGAGAACCTTCTTCTCCTTTGAACCATTGCTCTAATGTTGAACGTTTAACGTCAAATTTTCTTACGAAGAATGCCCATGTTTCTGAAAAGCTTGGTCTTACAACTACAACTCTTGAACCATCCTTCATTTCATTAATTTTATAACCATTTGTGTCAGATAATTGTCCTGGGTTATTATATTTATATATATTTTGACATACTCTTTTTAATTCAGCTTCTGTTCCAAATGATAAAAATCCTAAACGAATTGATTTACCTTGGAAGAATATCCAAATACTGTCACATGCTCTTGGAACTTTATGCTCTGATACTTGTGATAAATAATCTCCATCTGTTTGTGCAACTTGGCTTAAGAAACTTTCTGGTAAACCAGATACACCACCAGATACACCATCTATGTTCATATCTCTTACTTCATCTATTGAACTATATCCTTTATAGTGTTGATATATTCTTTGTACAACTACTGCAAGCTTGTCCGCAAATGTTAATACAATATTTTCTTTTTCATATATTTCATTTATTTCATCTTCTGTTATTACATAAGATGGTTTTGTCTCTCCAGCTACATATTTTAATTCAGCTAAATTGTATTTTTTTATTAACTCTGTTAATGCTTCATAACCAAATTCTTTTTTGTATGCATATATTAATATATCAAATTTATCTTGTGGTGTTAATAAAGATGGAATATCAAAAGGAATTGCTTTAGATATATTGGTTTCTGTTACCCCATACTCTTTTTCCAAAATATCATATATTATTTCTTTAACATATTTTTTGTCATGAACATCTCCATATGTACAACCTTTTAAAGCCTTTTTTAATTCATATTTTTTATTTTTTCTTCTTTTTAACTCTTCTTCTGATAAACCTATATCATATAGATTAACTTTTGTTATTTCATTCAACCTTTTTTTGATAAACTCTTTCATTTTTTCTAACGTATAGGTTTTATCATCAACATTAATGGTATCTTCTTCCTTTTGTTCTTTTTTCTTTTTTGTATAGTAATATAATGCAAAACCAGCAATTCCGACTACTACTACCATTAACAAAATATTGATTATTGGCATTTTAGGTTTCCCCTTTCTTTTAATAATTCATTTGCACTTCTTGTATTTTGTATAATATTGCTTCCTCAGCTCTTTTTACCTCTTGTAAAAATATATAATTTTTATCATCTTTATCTATTGTTTTTGTTCTTGCATAATTTAAAAACATATCTGGTACTTGTGCATCTTCTGCTGAATCGTAAAATAATGTATTATATGGTATTGTTATTGGCATTTTCCTGTCTTTCATATATCTAGCAATATTTTTTGCTGAATATCTAGAAAACTTATCATATCTTCCAATAAGTGTTAATAATTTTCTTGGTTCAAGTGCATCGTTTAATTTTTTTTCTTCTATAAAATCATCAACACTAGATACTTTTTGGTTTATGTTTGCAACAATTACATTAGATATTTTTAAAATTTCTTTTTGGGTTACTGGACTTATAGTTGAATCTAAATCAACAAATACATAATCGTAAAATTGACCTGAAGCTTTAATTATTTCTGGATAATATTGCTCAACATCTGCATTACTATTTTTAGTTCCAGAAAAAAGGATTTCAAGAGAATCTTTAAAAACTGCAGTAGTATAATTTTTTATCATTTCTGGAGTTACTTTATTACTTCTAGCCATTTTTACTAGTCCACTCATTCCTATATCTATTGCTGTTATTCCTTGGTTTCTTACAAATACATCTCTATTTATTTTGTTTTTATTACGTTTAAAAAAACAATTACTTAAAGTTTCCTCTTTGCTTGTAGTTGAAATAACTAATATTTTTACATTATGTTCTATTGCCATATATGTACTTATAGCAGACATTGATAGTGTCTTTCCAGTTTGTTCTTTTCCATTACTCCAAAAAGTTATTATTGGCATTCTATCTTCCTCTTTCTAGCTTATCAAAAGAAATGATAAAGTTATTTTTCTAAAATTTACATTCCTCTTTCTATAAGCTTTATTGTTTTTCTAATATTTGCCTCGCCTATTTCTTCATCAATTTCATTAGTCAATATTAATAATGCTTCTTTATATTGTTGACTTAGTTTTTTAAACTTAATTTTTGCAGTTCTTTCATTTTCAGCTATAACTGACCAATCTCCATTTTCTAAAGGAAAATATATTCTATCTTCGTTCCATAATACTTTATATCCTAAAGACAAATAGTTTAAATAGTCATTTTCTTCTTTAGACATATTTTCTGAAAATAATACTTTTGTCATTTTTATTGGATTTTTTATTAATGAAATTATTTGTAAACCTCTTTTTAAGGAAAATGGGTCAAATGCTGTCACAAAGAAATTCGCTTGTGTTTCATTTAATCCAAATCCATCTATATTATATGGATTATCTATATCAATAAGTATTAAATCATAAGGTAATTCTTGTGTGTTTAAATATTGTTGTATTTGTGCAAAACTTTTAAAACCTATAGCGACATCCATATCTTCAAAGCTAGTTATATAATAAGGTTCTGGTTTCATTGTTGGTACAATATATCTAGCTTTTTGATTTATTGTAGAATCAACTATTAGTATTTTTTTATCGCATAATGTTAAGATTTTAGCCACATTTAACATCATATCTATTTTGTCATATGCACCAACAAATCCTACCTTTTTCATCTGTATTATCCTTTCTATATTTTTATTTCTAATTTCCTAATGAATTTAAATATTGTTTTCTAGCATTTTGTGTATTTTTAATGCTATCTTCCATATTTGTTTTATATTTTTCATCTGCATTTTGGCTAGCTTCAACAGCTCTATTTATATAGTTATTTCTAATATCTGTGCTTCCAATAGAATTATATCTATTAATTAATTCGTCAATTGCTTTCTTTAAAATATTTGGATCTTTGTTCATTAATGATGCTGTTTCTGATGATACAACATAAGTTGGTGTTGCAGCTTGTTGCATTCCTGCTTCTGTATATTTTGTAGCATATAGTTTAGATCCTTCAATTCTATATGCATCAACTATTGCACTACTTATAGTTAATATTTCATCTTCAGAAACATTCATCCATATTGTGTCTGCAGATTCTGCTCCGTTTATTATTGGAACTTCAACTTCTTTTTTAGATACAACTATATAGTTTTGTCCTGTTGGTAGCATTAATCTTATATCTACATAATCTCCAGTTGTTAAATCCATTGGCAAAATAAATGTGTTATATTCTTCTCTTCTTACATCGTTTGCAAATGAGTTTTCTCCTTTTGCAAGCATTTCTCTTGTAAGTACTGTGTTAGCTTTTAAAGCAATTTTTGCTACTAATGGAACTGTATTTAATTCTATATATTCTTTTTGGTTATTTCTTTGAATATAATAGTTGCTTGATCCTTCTTCTTGTATTAATTCATATTCATTTGAGCCTATTTGTATGTATAATTTT
Source organism: Clostridia bacterium (assembly GCA_017434295.1). Lineage (GTDB taxonomy): Bacteria > Bacillota > Clostridia > TANB77 > CAG-508 > CAG-269. The sequence continues at coordinate 19,788 of JAFRFO010000052.1, read as the reverse complement.
GAGTTTTTTGTATAAACACTGTTTCCAGCTTTATCTTGTAATGAATAGTTTGTTATTATTGACATATCGCCTATTGCATTACTTGGTACCAAATTTTTATTTATTGTAAAAATTGTATACATGTCGTCAGTTATTACTTGTCCTGAACTTACATCTTGATTCAATGTGTAAACTCTTACACTTGCTTGTTGTTCGTCTTTTTCTTTCTTTTGATAATTATTTAATTGCAAAAATAAGAAAACTATTATAGCTCCACATATTAATAGCATTAATAGCATTCCTAAAATAAATGATATTCTTGATTTTCTTTGCATTGGATTTGTTGCCATAACAAATTCCTCCCTTAAAACTTAAATTTGTGTATTTTTTTACAAAAATCACGTTCTATTTTATTTTAACTCAATAAGATAGTAAAATCAATAATTTTGAGTTTTATATTTAAAACTTAATATTGTTGTAATATTATTGTAATATTATTGTAATATTTTATTGCTAATAATTTATAAAAATATAGAATTTTATTTTTTGTTTTTATTTTTTTCAATTAATTTCCAGTTTATTTTTATTATTTTTGCAAATGATAGTATTAGAAAAAAAATTGTTTTTTTCTATAATATGTTTATATGTTGGAGGTGAATTAGAATGGCTAACAATTCAAACAAAAAATTAGTTCCAGAAGCTATGAGTGCTTTAGATAAGTTCAAATATGAAGTAGCTTCAGAAGTTGGTGTTAACTTAAAAGACGGATATAATGGTGACATCTCAGCTAAAGATGCTGGTAAAATAGGTGGTAACATGGTTAGAAAATTAATCCAACAAGCTGAAAACAACATGAGATAGTTTCTACTAGATTATTAAGTTACTAAATTTTAGGCAGAAGTATTTTTCTTGGTTTTATGGAATACATAAAGGCAGGAGATGTGCTCCTGCCTTTTTTATTATCATTATATTTTATGCTTCTGGTTCTACTAAACCATAATTTTTTCCGTCTTTTAGTTTATGTACTACATTTACTTTTCCTGTTTCAACATTTATAAATGCTAAGAAATTATGTGTTGGTTTTTCTTGTAATTTTAATACTGCATCTTCTGGAAGCATTGGTTTTATTTCATAATAAGATGTTTTTATAATCTCATTTGTTATTTCTGTTTCTTGCATTGGTGCTACTTCCATGTTTTTAATTGATGAATCCTTCATCATTTTTTCTTTTTTTGTTTTTGCTTTTCTAATTTGTCCTTCTAAGATATCTATATCTTTATCAATTGAAGCATATAAGTCTTTGTCTTCTGTTACAGCTCTGTATTTTTCTCCATTTGCTGTAACATAGATTTCAGCTATTTGTTCTTGTTTTTCTGTTCTTATTGTAACTTCTGCTTCTGCTTCTTCAAAATACTTATCAATTCTATCTAGTTTTCTTTCTACATAGTCATTAATAGCTTCTGTTATCTTTAGTTCCTTTCCTGTTATTTTTATTTTCATAAAAATCGCTCCCTTCTAACTTCTGTTTTTATTTTTGTTGTACCTTTATTATATAATTTATTTGAAAATTGTCAAGTGCATCTAACTTAAAACCAAATTAATATATTTTTTCGTTATCCCCATTCTAAATTTTCTAACGAAAGCGAAGCTTTCTAGAAAATTTGAACGGTCCCCACAATTTCACTTCAAAATATATTAATTTGGTTTCAAAAAATATCATCAATTTTATATTCTTTTTCTAGCTTTTGATTAAAATAGATTTTGGTTATTAGTTTAAATTCTTCTAATGATTCATCTTTTAAGTCAAATGAATACAATTTTTTGGCTGGTGCTGTAATTGTATAAAGTATTGCATTTTGTGTGCTTTGACTCATATTTAATGCTGATTTATCTTGTTTACTACATTCTTTGCATACAAATCCATTTTCTTTTATGCTAAAATTATATTGTTCATTTTGTTCATGGCAATTTATACATTTTTCTGTTTTCGGCATAAATCCTAATATGCATAATAGTCTTAATTTAAAAATACTTAAAACAAAGTCTAAATCTTTATCTAAATTTGCTATTGTATATAATGTATTTAAAAGCAATTGAAGTATTTTATAACAGTTTTGATTTTCTTCTGTTACATCCTGAATAATTTTTATAATGTGCATTGCATATTTTAGTTTATCTAAATCTGTTCTTAAATCATAAAAAATCTCAATGGTTTCACATGAATTTATGTGATATGTAGTTGTTCCTTTATACATTAAATAATCAGCAAAGCAAAAAAGCTGTGTTCCAGCAAGCAAGGTACTATTAGGTTTTCTTGCTCCTTTGGCAACACAGGATATTTTGCCAAGACCTGGCGTAAGTATTGTTAGCATTTTATCATAATCTCCCAAATTATGTTCTGCAATTACTATTCCATTTGTTTTTACATTTGCCATATACGTTTCCTTACTTGCCCTCTCCCAGAATATAATTTACTTATTTATCATTTTGTTGTAAATTAATATTTGTAATATTTTGTATTTCTTTTATGTTGTTTTCTATGTTTTCTATTTGTTTATATTCTAAAAATGCATCTATATCACCTGTCTTTTTAAAGGTATCCCATGCAATTTTCTTTATCATAAGCTTTTCCTCCTATTTTAAAGTTTTACCTTTAGTTATCTTTTGCATTTTTTTAAAAAAATATACTGAATCTGTCAATTGGTTCCGGGTTTCATTTGACCGTTTTTCCGGTCAGTTGGTTCCGGGTTTAATTTGACATTTGGCGCATTTTTTATTTTTTCAACTTAAATTTATTTACTATTGAATCATTTTCTTGCCAATCTTCTTTTACTTTTACCCATGTTTTTAAATTAATTTTCACACCAAAGTTGTGTTCCATATCATGTCTTGCCATTGTTCCAATACGTTTTAGCATTTCTCCATTTTTTCCAATTATTATGCCCTTATGTGAATTTCTTAAACAATAAATTGTTGCCTCTACATCATAAATATCTTCACCTTTTTTATTTTGTCTTAATTCCATTTTTTCAACTTCAACATAAATTCCATGTGGTACTTCTTGGTCTAGCACTTTTAAAGCTTTTTCACGTATGGTTTCTTCTGCTAGTTGACGCAAGGTTTGATCTGTATATTCCTCCATATCATAATATGCAGGACCTTCTTTTAGGTTCTTTTCTATTTCATCTAAAATGATGTTTTTATATTTTTCCTTTTTGGCAGAAATCGGAATTACTGCAATAAAGTCATATTCTTTTTGATACATATCAATTAAATTTAGTAATGTATCTTTTGGGACTAAATCGATTTTATTGATAATTAGTATTGTTTTACGTTTTGCTTCTTTTATTTTGTCTAGAATGATTCTGTCACCTTTGCCTATTTCTTTGCTGTTTGCTTCGATTAAAAATAATATTATATCGCTATCTGGAATGCTACCAAATGATGTTTCTATCATTGTTTCATTTAGTTTTGTTTTTGGTTTGTGAATTCCTGGTGTGTCTGTAAATATAATTTGTGAATTCTCTCTATTTACTATTCCTTTTATCGCTGTTCTTGTTGTTTGAACTTTGTTTGCAATAGCTGCAACTTTTTCTCCTACTAATAAATTTATTAGTGTTGATTTTCCTACGTTTGTTCTTCCAATTAGTGTTACAAATCCTGATTTAAACATGAAATTTTTGTATGGCTTTTTTGCTCATACTCTCCTTCCTTATTTTTGTGTTATTTATTTTGCTTATTTTATTCTTGTATATTTCAATTACTTTGTTTTTATTATACTACTATTTTTTGCTAAATTTGTAGAAAAATAAAAAAATATTATAATTTTTTATAATTATAATATTTTTTATTAAAGTTTTCAAGTGATGTATTTTTTTATTTCAATTTTTCTAATACTGTAATAAACATTGCATGAGACCAGCCAAGACCAAGTACCCAGCTTGGTTTAAGTGTTTCGTTGTCAACTTGTTCTCCAAGTAGGCTGTGTTTTCCTGCTGTTTTTACAACAAAGTCAAAGGTTTCTTTTGCTTTTTTCTTTTCTCCTGTTTCTAGGTAATATAGCGTCATCCAAAGATTTGCAATTACCCAAGGCCCACCATTATTATAATGATCTTCTTCAAACCTTTTGTAACCACCTGTATATGTTCTTAAGCTCATGTTTATTCTTTCAACTGTGTTTAAAACTTTCTTTTCTTTTGGTTTAAATACATTAAATGGTACTACACTACCTAAAATGCTTATATCCATTTTCTTATCTTGAGTATTTCTTACATAGCATTTTTTATCTTCATCATACATATTTGCATTGATGTATTTTTTTAGTAATACTAACAAGTTTTCTAATTCTTTTATGTTTTTGTTTATTTTTTCTTCTTTTAATCTGTTGTTGTCAAAGTTTGATGTATCTTTTCCAAGAACATTATATATTTTTATCATGCTGTCAAATGCAGCATATATGCTAGCTACAGAGTATAGATGAATTCCTTCGCACATCTCCCATAGATCGTAACTTACATGATATTTATGCTCTCCTGTTTTATATGTATTTTCTATTTCTTCTTGAACAACATCTTTATCTCTTTCTTCTTTGCCAACAATTCCAAGCCAGTCTTTTGAATACTTTTTCAAAAAGTCTACTGCTTTTTCACACATTGGTAAAATTGATTTTAAGAATTTTTCATTCTTTGTGTATTTATAGTGTTCAAATGCTCCATATACTACACTTGATGTTTCATCTACTTGATATCCCCAGCATGGTGCTAAACGACCATCTGTAAAAAATCTTTGCTCCCACATTCCAGATTTACTTTGTGTTTTTTTACAAAATACTTTATAAAATTTTTCCGCTTCTTTATCCATATTTAGAATATCTAAAGCTTTTGTAACAAATACAGCATCTCTAGTCCAGCAATATGCATATCTTCCACATTTTGTAAAATCTTCATCTATTTCAGGTGCTGCAATCATTCCACCTGTTTCTTGATTTGACAAAAGTGGGAATAATAAAATACTTCTTTTATAAATATCTAAAATCTTGTTTTCATAAGAGTTTTTGCTTTCTTTTAGGTTTAATCCATTATGTGATTTAACATATTTTGTCCAATAAGATTTTGTATTAGCATATTCCTTATTTACATCTAATCGAGTAATTCTATCAATTTCATCTTCCATGTCTGATATATTTTTGTTTTCATCTATAAATACATATATATCTAGTTCTTTCTTTTCATTTGGTAGAATATGACCAATTGTATAACCAATGCTTGCATCATTTGACATTCCAATATAGTCTTTATCGCTAATTTCACATCTTTTGATTTTTTCACTACTTCCATTAATTTGATGTTTTACTATTTTTGCTTGCTTTGTAAAAGTAGATACCGCAAAATCATGTGCATATTGCACCATTCCTCTATCTATTACAAATGCTCCAACATGATTATTTCGATCTGTTAATAATTCTGAATGAATGAAAAAGTTTACATCTAAGTCAATTTTCCCACTATTAATAAATGTGTATCTTTTAATTAACACATTTTCTTTTATTGGTATAAAGTCTGTTTGTAATACTTTTAAATTAAAATATGAATTTGTAATCTCTGTGTTTAGTATATTTGTGTCTGGCTCATAGTATTGCTTGTAGGTATTATTTATATCATCATGCAAGTATATTAAGTCTGAATCATTTACTTGTACCCCTGTATGGAAAAAACTTATATATTGCTTGTTGTCTTTGTTTGGAAAATATAGTCTTTGTAATTCTCCTTTACTTGTATATGTTGCTAATATGTTTTGATTTCCTATTATTGCTTCGTTTAAATATTTATTCATTTGTTTATTTACCCCTCTATTACATTTAAAATTTGTTTTTCTAAATCTTTTATTTTCTCATTAATTCTAAAGATATCGCTATCTGTTAAATCTGGATTCTTCATATCTTCTTTTACGTAATTATCCATATCTGTAAGTTCTAGTTTTAATTTTTGAAGTCTGCTCATTACTTCATCTTTTATTGTAGTTACTGGTGCCTTTCTCTTAATTGTATTTACAACTGGGATTTCATCATTTAATTCGTAAGTTTCGCCAAATGTTGGTATAACTGTGTTTATTCCAGTATCTGTAATTATTTTTTCTTGTAATACATTTTGTGATTCTTCTTCACCATGTACTAAAAAGATGTGTTTTGGTTTTTTGATAAATGAATATATAAAGTTCATAAGCCATTCTTGGTCTGCATGTCCAGAATATCCTTCTATATATTCTATTCTAGCATTTACTGCTATTTCTTCTCCAAATATTTTTACTTTTTTTGCTCCATTTACAATGCTATATCCCAATGTTCCTGGTGCTTGATATCCAACAAATAGAATTGTACTTTTAGGATTCCATAAATTATGTTTTAAATGATGCTTTATTCTTCCTACTTCACACATTCCACTTGCAGAAATTATTACACTCGGTGTTGGATCTTCATTTAATGCTTTTGATTCATCTGATGTCATTGTAAATCTTAAGCCTGGAAATTCAAGTGGATTATCTCCTCTTAATATTTCTTGTTTTATTTCATCTTCAAATAAATCTGTATTTTCTTTGAATACTTCTGTTGCTGATATTGCAAGAGGACTATCAACATATACCGGTGCTTTCATTAAAGTATCATATTCTCTTAAAAACTCTTCATCATCTTTTTTCTCTTTTAGTTTATTTAGTTCATATAATATTTCTTGTGTTCTTCCAACTGCAAAAGATGGTATTATAACACTTCCACCATTATCTAATGTTTCTGAAACAATTTTAAGAAATAGTTCTGCTTTTTCGTCATTTCTTATATGAAGTCTGCTTCCATATGTTGATTCCATTACTAAAAAGTCAGTATCTTCTATCATTGTTGGCTCTGCCAAAAGTGGTATATCGTTATTACCTAGGTCACCTGTAAATACAGTTTTTGTTTCTTTTCCATCTTCCTTAACCCAAAGTTCAATTATACTTGAACCAAGCATGTGTCCAGCATCATTAAATCTAACATGAATGTTTTCATCTATTTCAATTACTTCATCATATTTAACAGCTTCAAATATTTCCAAACATCTTGCTGCATCTTCTGCTGTGTAAAGTGGCTCTCTTGGCTCTAAGCCTTTTCTTATTCTTTTTTTATTTTTCCACTCACTTTCCATTTCTTGAATGTGTCCACTATCTGGCAACATTAAAGCACATAAGTCACATGTTGCTTTATGTGCATATATTTTGTTTTTAAATCCTTCATTATAAAGTTTTGGTATTCTTCCTGAATGGTCTATATGTGCATGTGTAAGTAGCATAAAATCTATTTCTGCTGGATTAAATTCAAAATCTTGCCTATTTTCTTCTTCTAATTCATTACTCCCTTGCCACATTCCACAATCTACTAGAAATTTCTTTCCAGCTGCTTCTACTAAATAGTTTGAACCTGTAACGGTTTTGGTTGCTCCTAAAAATGTTATTTTCATAAAAACTTCCTTTCTTTTGTTATTATTTTAATAATTAAATAATTTTATTTCTTTATTAAATCTAATTTTTAGTGATTTAGTATCTATATTAGATAAAGTGCCTAAATCTATTTTTGCGTCAAATATTTCTTCATCAAAGATTTGTAAATATACCTTTTCTTCTTCTTTTTTTAGTTCAATATTAATGTTTCTAATATTTATTATTTTAGAATTAAATATCTCTTTTAAAACACTAAAATTCATTTCTTCATTTGTAGATACTTGTACTATAATTTTTGCTTTTATTGCTTTATTTATAAGCATTTTTTGTATTTCGCATATTTCGCTTTGTAAAGCTTTTTCTTCACTTACTTTTTGTTTTTTATCAATTGGAATATTTAGATAATATCTATACTGAATAATTAAACGAATTAATTCATCCACTGTTTGTACATTTTTAATTTTTTGTTTAAAACATATTAACAATATAATTTCAAATTTTATAATTTCTTTCTTTAAGTCTTTTTCTAAGTTTGAACTTTCTATATATTTTATAAATTTGTATCTATCTTCCAATTCTTTTTCATACTTAATAAACTTTTGGGGATTAAGTAATTTATTTATTTCTTCTTTTTGTGTAATAAGCTGCAATCTTTCATCTTTTAGCATTCTTGATAAAACCTTCATACTGAAGATTTTTTTATCTAATGGTAATTCATCATTTCTTTTTGCATATTCTTGTTGTAACAACTTTTTATCACTTATAATTGTATCTAATTTTTTTATATGTTTATTTATATCCTTTTTTTCTATTGTTAATTCTTTTATAAAAGCTTGTTTATAGTTTATCTCTTGAAGCTTTTCTGCTATTTCTCTTTTTTTATTAACTATATCTTCTATATTTTCTTTACTATATTTTGCTTCTAACATTACTGATATTTTTGAAAGGCTATCAATAAACTCTTGTTTTATCTGTTTTCCGTACAAATCTTCTAGTTTATTCATAAAAATTTCATAATAATCTATTATAAATTCATTATTATGAATCCATTTATTTAAAAAATCATTTCCAAATAAAATTGATAAATTTTGATAAACCAAGTTATGTTCAATACTTGGAATATCTTTTGCTATAACTGACCAAGAAAAGCCATTAAAATCACGGATTGGCTCAACTTTGTTTATATTGTTTCCAACATTTAACAAGTCTGAAATTGTTTTATTTACTACAAAATATTTATCTTTTATAATTGTTTCTTTTTTGCTAATTTTTGATATTGCATATAAAAGTTTTAATTCAATTGTATAACATATAATGTGTTTCTTTTCTTTATCAATTATAAATGTCTTTTTTCCTAATATACTTGCTTCTTCTGAATCCATTTTTACTAGCGTAATTGAATTAATGTTTTTATCTATACATTCAATAAAATTTTGTAAATATTCATCTTTTGAATAAACATCACATTTTACTTTTTCATAATCACTATAAGCTGTTTCCAATTTGTATAAAATGCTAAGGAGAATATTTTTTGTATTTACATCAAAATCTTTGTGTTCTAAAACATGCTCTAATTCATTATTATAGTTTTTCTTAATAACTTTATCTAAAAAGTTTTCTTTTTTCTTTTGCAAAACAATTCTCCTTTCAAAAATTAATATATTTTACTATTATAATTATTCATTGTTTTCAGACGAAGTAGACATCTTTAACTCTTGTAACTTTTCTGGAGTCATTAAAACCTCCCTAGGCTTACTGCCTTGGTATCCAGAAATAACGCCTCTTTCTTCCATTTGGTCGATAATTCTTCCTGCTCTAGCATAACCAACTTTAAATCTTCTTTGTATAAATGATGTAGAAGCTTGTCCTGTTTCAACAACAGTTTCTATTGCATCCATTAAAAATGGATCTGTTTCATCATCATTCTCCTTTTCCATTGCTACTTCTTTATCTGTTTTTTGACTATTTTCTATTGATTCTAATATATCTTCACTATATGTTGCAGTTCCATTTTGTTTAACAAAATCAACAATTTTTTCTACTTCATCGTCTGATACAAATGCTCCTTGAACTCTTGAAGGTTTTGATGCTCCTGCTGGGAAGAAAAGCATATCTCCTTTTCCAAGCAATTTTTCTGCACCTACACTATCTAAAATTGTTCTAGAATCAACTTGTGATGATACTGCAAATGCAATTCTAGATGGCACATTTGCTTTAATTAAGCCTGTAATTACATCTACAGATGGTCTTTGTGTTGCAATTACTAAGTGCATTCCAGCTGCTCTTGCTTTTTGAGCTAAACGACATATTGATTCTTCAACTTCTTTTGCTGCAACCATCATTAAATCTGCAAGCTCGTCTACAATAATTACTATTTGAGGTAATTTTCCAAGTTCTTCATCATGTTCTACAGCTTTATTATATCCTGCTAAATCTCTTACTCCCTTTTGTGCAAATAAATTGTATCTGTTATCCATTTCTTGAACTGCCCAAGCTAAAGCACCTGCTGCTTTTTTAGGGTCTGTGACTACTGGAATTAATAAGTGTGGTATACCATTATAAACAGACAGTTCAACAACTTTTGGGTCCACCATAACAAGTTTTACTTCACTTGGCTTTGCTTTATATATTATACTTGTTATTATTGTGTTTATACAAACACTCTTACCAGAACCTGTACTTCCTGCAATTAAAACGTGTGGCATTTTTGCAATATCAGCTAATTGAACATTTCCTGCAACATCTTTTCCAAGAGCAACTGTTAATTTTGATTTACTTTCTTCAAAGTCCTCAGTTTCTAAAACATCTCTTAAATGTACAGCTTGTTTTTCTTTGTTTGGAACTTCTATACCAACAGCTTGTTTTCCTGGTATTGGTGCTTCAATTCTTATTGTTTCTGCTGCTAAGTTTAATGCAATATCATCTGCTAAGTTAGCTATTTTACTAACTCTAACTCCTTCTGCTGGTTTTAGTTCGTACCTTGTAATTGCTGGTCCAACAGATACATTATCTACTTTTGCAGACACTCCAAAACTATATAAAGTTTTTTGTAATTTTGTTGCTGTATCTGTTAATGCTTTTGCTCCACCCTTTATACCTTTGTTATTACTTAGAGAAAGCAATTCAACAGGAGGATATTCATAGTTTTCATCTTCAACCATAATTGTATGTTGCAATTGCAACACTTCTTTTGTTTTATCCTCTTTTTGTTCTTCTTCTTGTTTAAACAAATTATTTTCTATAACATTTGGATTTGATTCTTCTTGCATTTCTGCATGTTTATTTACTCTATCCATACCAAGTGGCATTAAATCATCTTCTGAATGATCATATTTTTTAAGCTTTCCTTCTTTTTTATTACCTAATAGTTTTCCACCAAAATTGATTTTTATTTGTTCTGGTTCTTCTTCATTTGCTTCATCATCAATTTCTAAGTCTTTTAGATTCATTTTCTTTCTATTGTTTCTAGTATCTTGACGCATTTTTGCTCTTTCTATTTGCCTTTCTTCTCTTTCTGCCATGCGTTCTTCTTTTTCTTCCATTCTTTCTTGTCTATATTCTTCAAATCTTTCTTTTCGTCTTTCAACTATCATACTTATTAATTCTGCTAAATTTATTCCAAATGTTGTTACAGCTAAAATAATTGCTATACCAATAAATAATATCATTGTACCAACATTACCTATTAAGTTTGACAATGGAATTGCAAGTAATGCTCCAAGTGCTCCTCCTCCATTTCCTTGAGAACCTATATAATAAGCATCTTTTAAAGCCTCTGATAAATCTTTAGATTCAATTATCTCTCCTTTCGAAAGTTGAATAGCACTTACAACAACTGATACACTTATTAAAAATATTCCGAATTTAACAAGCTTAGAAATATACATTTCACTATCGTCTAAGGCAATTTTAATAGCAACTCCTATTATTCCAATAGGAATTAATAACCTGCTTATTCCTAGCATACCTCCAAGTGTATCACTTAATCCTTGTCCTATTGCACCTGATTTTGTATATATTAAAAATCCTAAAAGAATACTAATTATTATTAATACAATTATTATTACATTACTTCTAGATTGTTTTGTGCTTCTTCTTTTTGCACTTTTTCTTCTCTTTGCCATATTATTTTACCTCTCTTTATGTTATTATTTGCTAAAATAGATTTATTTGATCCAGCAACTTAAAAAGTCAGAGTTAAAAGTCAACTTCTATTTCTGACTTCTAATATCTGACTTTTAAATAGCTTTTTTATTTTAATTCTTTTCTACTGTTTTGAATTGTTTTTAGAGTATCTTCTAAAGATATTTGCATTAGCTTTAATGCTTCTGACATATTACTTTCTAGTTTTCCTAAAGTATCTGTTAAAACATTTTCTGTATTTTGTAATAGGTTATCTGCATACTCTTTTGTTCCTCTAGAAATCTCTCTTGACATTTCGTTAGCTGTTTCTATAATTTCTGTTTTTTGGTCATAAGCTTTTCTAGTTATTTCGTGTTCATCAATCATGGCAATTATTCTATTTTCTGCTTCTTTAACAATACCATCAGCTTCTTTTTGAGCTTCTAGTAATATTCTTTGTCTTTCTTCTTTAACCCATTTTGCTTGTTTTAACTCATCTGGTAATTTTAGCCTAATTTCTTTAATTATGTCTAAAATATCTTCTTTACTAACAATTACCTTTGTAGAGAATGGCACTCCTCTACTTGTTTCTAATAAATCCTCCAATGATTCTAATAATGTAAAAATTTCCATAATTGGCTCCCTTCTATTTTGCCTTGTAAAATAACAGACTAGCTCGTCCATATTTTTTCTTGTTAAATTCTTTTAAACTTAATTTTTCGAACTGGTTTTCCACAGTTTGTTCACTATCTGTTTCTAAAATTATAATTGTTTTATCTGTAATTAGTTTTTTTTCTAATAACAACTTTGTTGCAATTAATGCAAAATCCGTTTTATAAGGTGGATCAAGATATATTATATCAAATGTTTCATTTAATTTATCCATTATACATTTTTGAAAATCCATGTTATAAAGTGTAATTTGATTTTCAAGTTTTGTTTTTGTTATATTTTTGTTAATAACATCACATGCATCTTTATTGTTTTCACACATATAAACCTTTTTTGCCCCTCTACTTGCTGCTTCAATTCCAATTGCTCCACTGCCTGCAAATAAATCTAAAAAAACGCAATCTTGAATTTCAAAATTAATAATGTTAAATAATGATTCCTTTACCCTATCTAGTGTCGGTCTTGTATTATTTCCTTCAAGCGAAAATAATTTTGTTCCTCTACACTTTCCACTTATAACTCGCATTAATATGATATTTCTCCTATGCTATTATTTTATTCTTTTTTTATATAAAGTCAATAGAATTAATAAAATTGTAACATATATTTAACTTTTCTGTAATAATTTAGTATTATTGTAACATTTTTCCACAAAATATCTCCAAATTTTAAAAAACGCGCAAAAAGACTATCAATATTTAAATCGATAGTCTTTAGTACTTTTATTGGTTATCTTTGTTAACTTCTTTTAATAATTCTAATTGAGATATTAATAAAGATTCCATTTTGGCTTTATATATATCAAACTGTTTTTTTAGGTCTTCTAGAGCTTTTTCTTTATTTGTAATTTCATTTTGTAATTCAATCACTCGTTTTTCAGATGATGCTTTTGCATCATTAATAATTTGCTCTGCTTTTTGTTTTGCAACATTTTTAACCTCTTCTGAAGTTTCTTGTGCCATTAATAACGTATTTTGTAATGTAGATTCAATTGTTTTATAGTGAGCTAAGCTACTTGCTAGTTCTTCTACTTTTGCTTTTAGCTCTGATATTTCTTTATAATTTTTGCTGTAATCAGCTGTTAAATCATCAAGAAAATCATCAACTTCTTCTACACTATATCCATTCATCATTTGTTTGCCGAATTTTTTATTCTCAATATCTAATGGTGTAATCATTTAAAACTCCTCCTATGAACAGATTTTTAGTTTACTCCGTTATTTTTTAACCAAGATACAGAAAGTTTACTTTTCATTTCTTCTCTTGCCATTTCATTTGTAATTTCATAGTTTGATGGTGCTACTAAAAAGATAGAATTAGATACTTTTTGTATATATCCATCTAAAGCATAAACCCCACCACTAATAAAGTCTATAATTCTTCTAGCTACGTCTTTATTTACATATTCTAGATTAACTATAACTGACTTCTTTTCTTTTAAGAAACTGCAGATTTCATCTGATTGTTCAAAAGTTGTAGGTTGTGATATAACCATTCTAATAGAATTAGCTTGTGCTTGTGGCATTGCTACAACCTTATTCTTTTTACCAAAGAATTTCTTGTCTTCTGCTTCTTCCTCTTCTTCATAATCATCATAAACTTCTTCTTCATCTAATTCATCTGGTTCTGCTTGATCCATTCCAAATAAATTCCAAACTTTATTCATTAGCGCTCCTGCCATAAAAAAACCTCCTAAAAAATAATTCCTTTGTAATTAACTGTTATAAGTATCTACTTTTTTGTATTTTTTGTCAATACTTTTTTTAAATGTTTTTAATTTTTAATATAATTGTAATATTTTTGTAATATTAGTTTGCCTTATCCAAATCTGGATTCAATACAATCTCATCAAATAATGCAATTCCTCTATATGAATTAATTTCCTTATTAGAATAGCCCATTTTTTCCAATTCATCTGTCTTATAGTTTTCTATAATTGAATATTTTTCATTAGTTGCTTCTTTGTCATTTCTAGTTGCAATTTTTATCAATACCTTTGTTAAATATCCTGCTCTTTTTCTAACCACATATTTAAGTCCATCTTTTTCTGCTATTGCTTGATTAGGAACTTTAAATCCTGAATAACTTAACCATATTAAGCTTAGTGAAATTTTTCTGTAGTTAACTAACTCTTGAATACCATTTCTAACTTCTAAAACTATTAAAAAACTATCATCACTTTCTTGCTTAATATTAGTTATTTTAGCATCAACTTCAGTATTTAAAGAAATTCTTATTTTAATTTTGTCTCCAACTTTTGCTTCTTTTGCTTGTTCAGATTTGGAAATTGTAGCAATATAGCATTTAAAATTATCTATTATTTTTCCGCATTCTTCGTTTGTTGCAACAATTTTACTTGTTTTTATATTTAAATTATTTAAGTATTCCTCTGATAAGCTTTCTATATTATTTGGTGTTAAAGTTTCTTCTAAGCCATCTACTCTATATGATACAAGTCCACTTTTAGGTGCTCTTATATATTCTGCTCCAGAATTTAATTCATTTTCATATCCAGCTCTTTCTTCAATTAAGTCTTTTATAAACGAACCTTGTGGGCTTGCTTCTCCTATCATTCTTGCTTTTTTGCTAACCAATTCACTTATTTCTTTTTTAAACTCTGCAATTTTTGAATTATCTGTTAATGCACTTAAATTCAAAACTTTATCATCTATTTGATTTTCTATTGTTTTTACATCAAAAGTAGTAGCAATGTTTTCTGTTTGTTTCATAGCCTCTTGTATTTTGCCATCTAGTTCTGCAATTTTTTGTTTTAAATCTCCTTCATTTTGACTGTAGTACCTAAAAACAGATTCGTTAACACTAACTTTTTCTCCTTCTGTTTTTATTTGTTCCATCCCATTTTTATAGTTTTCGCCTTTTACAACAGTTTCATCTCTAATTATGTATCCAGTATTTGATTCTTCTATATAAATTTTTCCTTTTTCAACTGTAAAATTTTTAGACTGTTCTGTTGTTAGTAAAAAAATAGCATAGCAAATATACAAAACAACTAAAGCAAGAACTATGTATATGATTATTTTATTCTTTTTTTTACCTTTAGTATCAGTTATAGAACCTTGTCTATCAATATTTTTAATGTTATCTTTAATTATACTATTGATACTTTCTTTTCTCTTTTTTTGTTTTTTATCCAATTTAATCCTCCAAAAATATGTATGGATTTTTAAGATTTTATTTTTTCCATAATTATATTTACATTATCTTGGGTGTTTTTACTTCCATCAAGCCATATTGTTGATTTATTTTTTCTAAACCAAGTTAATTGTCTTTTAGCATATCTTCTTGTTTCCATTTTTATTTTTTCAATCATTTCTTCTTTTGTATAGTTTCCTTCTAAGTAATCAACCACTTCTTTATACCCCAAGCCCTGCATTGCAGTTGGGAATTTTTTATATTTGTCTTTTATAGTTTTTACTTCTTCAATTAGTCCTTGCTCAATCATAATGTCTACTCTTTTATTAATTCTTTCATACAATATATCTCTTGGCCAATCAATCGCAAAAACTGTATATTCGTATTCTTGCTCTCCTATTGAATTTTTTTCTTGTTCAGTTTTATTTTTACCAGTTGCATGAAATATTTCTAATATTCTTATAATTCTTTTTTTATCCTTTGTACTTATTTTTTGTATTGCTTCTGAATCTATTTGTTTTGCTTTTTCATAAAGATTGTGCAATCCTTCCTCAGTACTTGCTTGTATTTCCAAGCTATTTCTATATTCCTCATCAAATTCAATATCATTATAATTAATTTCATATATTAAACTATCTATGTATAGACCTGTCCCACCAACTATTATAGGTGTTTTGTTGTTTTTTACAATCTGTTCAATTGCTTTTTTTGCATCTTGTTTATAATTTGCTACGCTATATCTTTCATCTGGAGAAACGCAGTCTATTAAATAATGCTTAATTCCTTGCATTTCCTCTAGAGTTGGTTTTGCTGTTCCTATTTGCATATCTTTATATATTTGCATTGAATCGGAAGAAACAATTTCGCCATTTATCTTTTTTGCAAGTTCTACTCCTAATGCTGTTTTACCAGAAGCTGTAGGTCCACATATAACTATAACTTTAGGTTTATGCATTTTTTTGTCCTTTCTATTTTTTTGCACTATGATAAATATCTAAAATACCATTTTGAATACTTGTTAAATATCCACATTCAATAATTAGTACAATTACAAATACTGCTATAGCTATTAAAAATCTTTTGCCAGCTTGTTCTTTTGTTATTTCTTTATTATTTATTTTATTTAAAGTTTTTGCTATTGAAGGCATAATAACTAAGCCGTTAACAAATGTAAATAAAGTTACCAAAACAACTCTAACTGCCGATACTTCCTCTTCTGATTTATAATTAACGCTTGATTTAGATATATTAAAAACAATTAATGTAATAATAGCTATTACAATTAATGATATAACTATTGTTATAATTTTTTTAGTTTTATCTATGTTTCCTAAATTATTCCAAGTCCAACTTATTAATATTAAAAATATAGCTATTATTAAAGTAATTATTACTGGCATGTGTTTCTCCTATTTTCTAGAAAATTTTCTTTCTATATCATATTTTGACATTTTTATTGCAATTGGCTTTTCAATATCAAAAGTAAATGGATCTTTTAATTGTAATAAATCATCCATTAAAGTATTTATTTCTTCTATAGTTTCAATTTCTTTATCTTTTGAAACTATTACATTTGCTATAGTTCCTAGAATTTTTTCTTCTTTTTCTTGAACAGCAGTAATTGGAACTGTGTTAATGTTTTCCAATACTTTTAAGAATAAGTCTCTTGTATCTAATTCCATACATCCTGTTGGAACTCCCATTAGCCTTAAAGTGTTTTCTCCAAATTCTTCAAAACTAAATCCTGTTTGTAATAAAATGTTTAAGTTTTCATTTATAATTTCTGTTTGTTTATTTGTTAATTCTATAATATCAGGTAATAGTAGCATTTGAGATTCTCTATTTACATTATTATAGTATTTATTTTTTAACTGTTCCAAAATAACCTTTTCTTTAGCTGTTTTCTTATTAACAATATACATTTCTTTTTCAATTTCTACTATTATAAATTCACCAAATACATCACCTATTATTTTATATGTAGGTTTTTCCAAACTTTCTATTCCTTCAAATACAGAAACATTGTCTTTTATAATATCAACTGCATTATATTTTTGTTGTTCTTTTTCTATTTCTTCAGCATTTGGATCCTTTACAGGTGTTCCAAATAGTTTTTCATACATTTGATTAAAATCATTTGAACTTTCTGTATTATTATTTGGTTTTTTAAATATTCTTGGAAGCTCAAAATCTTCAGGATTTGGCATATGTGCATTTGTTTCATTATTTGCATCTACATTTGCGTTTGTATTTGCATTAACATTTACATTTTCATCTGCATTTTCATTTGTATTTGAATTAGCATTTTCTTCTTTGTAGTTATTGAAAATACCACTATTAATATCAAATTTTTGAGTTTCTTGATTGTTTTGTTCTGTTTCTGGTTCTGTTTTTTCTATTTTTCTTGTTGCTTCCAAATTTGAATCTATATTTTCAGTTTGTGATTGTTCTTTATTTTCATAAATCTCACTTGCTTCTTCTACTACTTTTAATTCTGGTATAGCAAATTCATTTTTTGAAGTATTATATTGCGTATTAGAGGTATTATTTTCAGTATCAATATTTTTAGATTCAATCCTTGGAGTATTATTGTTTAATTCTGGATGAAGTTGTCTTAATAATTCCTCTATTTTTTCTTTATTTTCTCCAACATAAGTATATGTGGTTCCGTCTGGTAAATTGTTATTTTCAATTTCTTCTGTATGGTTTAAATGTGTTTCAGTTTTATTTTCTGTTTCAACTTTGTTTGTTTCATTTGGAATTACTGAATTATTTGCTGCAGCAGATATTTCAGCCAAATTAAGTTTTGCTGTGTTTTCAGCTTTTATAGCTTCTACCTTAATATCATTTTGAACGTGTTCATTAATTTGCTTTAATTCTTTTAATACATCAGAAGTATTTACAATATCATCTTGACTAGCTCTTTCATCTAACACTTTATTGCTTGCTTCATCACTTTGTATTGTATCAATTTCTTTATTATTTGGTATATCTTCGTTGTTTTTAGACTCATCATATATTGCCGAAAATTCGCTTTCTTTCTTTTGATTATATAAATCTTCTACAATGTTACTTGGCTCACCAAACATATTCTTATTTTTCTTCCAACCAAATAATCCAAGTCCCTTAGATTTTTCAGCTTTATTCTTTTCTTTTTGTTCTTTTTTGTAATCTGTATTATCAAAAGTATAATCTGTTTTGACAATATCATTTGCTTTATTTTCACTTTGAAGTTCTGGTTCTCTAGTTTGAATTATAATGTTATCAACTTTTGTGCTAGTTTCTTTACTAGAATAATCTCTTAAAATAGTATCTTTTATTGCATGATAAACTGCTTGAAACACTTTGCCTTCTTCAGCAAATCTTACTTCAAGTTTAGCAGGATGAACGTTAACGTCAACCTTTGTTTGTGGCATTGATAAATTCAACACAACAAAGCCAAACTTTCCTGGGTCTATCATCCCTTTGTAAGCTTGTTCTGTAGCTGCTGTTAAAAATTTATCTTTTATATATCTGTTATTTACAAAGAATAACTGATTACTTCTGTTTGATCTAGCTAATTGTGGTTTACCAATTACACCAGTAATTTTCATATCTTCAAAACTATAGTCTACATTTATTATTTGCTCTGCAACATCTTTTCCAAAAATACTGTAAACAACATCTTTTATATTTCCATTTCCAGGTGTTTGTAAAATTGTTTTGCCAGTATTTATCAATCTAAAACTAATTTGTGGATTAATAAGGGCAATTCTTGTAATTACATCTTCTATGTAACCTGACTCTGTAAAGTCTTTTTTCAAAAATTTATATCTTACAGGAGTATTATAAAAAAGATTTTTTACTGTGATTGTTGTTCCTGTTTGGCTTCCAGTTTCTTGTTTATTTAATATCTCTCCACCTTCTATTACTATTTTGTAACCTGTTTGCTGTTCTGCTGTTTTTGATACTAATTCTACATTAGCAATTGAAGCTATACTTGCCAGAGCTTCTCCACGGAACCCCATAGAAGAAACTGAATCTAAGTCTTCTGCACTTCTTATTTTACTTGTAGCATGTCTTTCAAATGCCATTTCTAAGTCATCTTGTGCTATTCCTTTTCCATTATCTATTATTTTTATATATGATATTCCACCATTTTTTATTTCTACAGTTATGTTTGTAGCATTTGCATCTATTGAGTTTTCTACCATTTCTTTTACAACTGATGCTGGCCTTTCTATTACTTCTCCTGCAGCTATTTTGTTTATTGTTAATTCATCTAATAAATGAATGTTTCCCATTTGTACTTCCTCCAAATTTTTAAGGTTTTATTTTATCTTAGTCATTATATCATTACTTTTTTATTTTTGTATAGGTTTTTTGGTATTTTTTTGAAAAATTTTTTTATTTTTT